>NZ_JBHJUW010000012.1:0-101277 GCF_042268205.1 Streptomyces sp. NPDC056160 | reverse complement strand
ACGCGGCACCGCCGCGTCCACCCCTTCCGTCAGAGCCTCCTCGTCAGAGTCCCGCCCCCTCAGGGCCTCAGGACTCCACCGCCGGCGGCGAGCCCGGCAGCGGGCGTCCGGCCGACTCCTTCATGAACCACACCGCCACGCCGCCGATCAGCGACGCCGCCATCATGTAGTAGGCGGGCATCATCATGTTGCCGGTCGCGCCGATCAGGGCCGTGACCACCAGCGGGGTCGTGCCGCCGAACAGCGACACGGAGATGTTGAAGCCGATCGACAGCGAGCCGTAGCGCACCCGGGTCGGGAACAGCGCCGGCAGGGCGGACGGCATCGCCGCGGTGAAGCAGACCAGGAGCAGGCCGAGCGCGGCCATGCCCAGGCCCACCGCCAGCAGGCTGCCCTGGCGGATCAGCACCAGCGCCGGGATCGACAGGAACAGGAAGCCCACGCAGCCCGCCGCGATCACCGGGCGCCGGCCGACCCGGTCGGTGAGCGCGCCGGCGAACGGCTGGACGATCATCATCAGCGCCATCACGGCCAGCACGACCAGCAGGCCGTGCGTCTCGTCGTACTTGAGCTGGCTGGTCAGGAAGCTCGGCATGTACGACAGCAGCATGTAGTCGGTCACGTTGAAGACCAGCACCAGGCCCATGCACAGCAGCAGCGTCTTCCACTGGCTCGCCACCATCTCGCGCAGCGGCACCTTGGGGCGGCTGGCCTCGGCCTTCTCGACCTCGGCGGCGAACGCCGGGGTCTCCTCCAGGCGCATCCGCAGGTACAGGCCGATGATGCCCATGGGGCCCGCGATCAGGAACGGGATCCGCCAGCCCCAGGACGTCAGGTCGTCCGAGGACAGGAACGCCGTCATCAGGGTCACCAGGCCGGCCCCGCCGATGTACCCGGCGAGCGTGCCGAACTCCAGCCAGCTGCCGAGGAAGCCGCGCCGCCGGTCGGGGGCGTACTCGGCGATGAAGGTGGAGGCGCCCGCGTACTCGCCGCCGGTGGAGAAGCCCTGCACCAGCCGGGCGGCCAGCAGCAGGATCGGGGCGCCGACGCCGATGGTCGCGTACGACGGGATCAGGCCGATGGCGAAGGTGCCCGCGGCCATCATGATCATGGTGACGGCCAGCACCTTCTGGCGGCCGATCCGGTCGCCGAGCGGGCCGAAGACCATGCCGCCGAGGGGGCGGACCAGGAAGGCCGCGGCGAAGGCGCCGAAGGTGGAGAGCAGCTGGGCCGTGGGATTGCCGGACGGGAAGAAGACCTTGCCCAGGGTCACCGCGATGTAGCTGTAGACACCGAAGTCGAACCACTCCATCGCGTTGCCCAGCGCGGCGGCCTTCACGGCGCGCCGGACGAGTGCCGGGTCGGTGACGGTGGCCTCACGACGGCCTGAGCGGTTCTTGGTGAGGGATACGGAACGGGGCGCGGTGACGGTGGCAGCCGACAAGGCTTCGCTCGCCTACCTTTCGACGGGGGCAGGGACACGACCCACGCGGCGGCGCTGTCGGCGGGTCGAACCGGCCCGCGCCGAGCGCGAACCGAAGCCGGCCCGCACGGGGTACGGACCGAAGCCGGCCCGCACGGGGTACGGACCGAAGCCGGCCCGCACGGTCGCGAGCCCGGTCGTACGTCCGCAAGCGCTGCGGCCGGAACCGGCCCGCACATTGCATGGCCGAAAAGCGACCAATGCGGCGGGCCTGAAATCGACCATACGACCGCTTGGTCCCCCTACGTATCGTGAACACTTCGATGCGCAGCGCATCTAAATGCCGGATACGCAGGTACGTATGCCCGCTGCCGGGCGTTCCGCACGGCACCGCGTTGTGATCCTTGTCGCGCTCCGCGGCCCCGATCCACGGCTCTGGACCGTCCATCCGTCGTCATCCGGCCAACGGTCGCGCCGGTGACAGGCGAAACCGGGACGCAGGCGTCTTTTCCCTCGGAGTCGCGCGCCTCATAGGGTGCGTACCGGGACAGAAAACCGGGACGGTAGAGCCTGGCCGGAAGAGCCGGCACGGAAGAGCCCGGACGGAAGAGAGTGTCCGCGCACGGCAGGCGGGACCAATGGGGCGGGAGGCCGACGAGGCGTGGCGGATGCGGAGCACAGCGGCGGACCGGTGGCGGCCTTCTCGGGCGCGGCGGCGGCCGCCGCGCCCGTCGGGGCACGTCTGCGCGCGGCCCGCCTGGGCCTCTGGCTGATCGCCGGGGTCCTGGCGATACGGCAGGTGGCCGCCGTCCTCACCACCCCGCGCGGGGAGCGGCTGACGGACCTGGAGACCTGGGTCGGCCCCGGCGGCGTCCTGGACGTCAAGGGGTCGCTGTACGACTCGACCCGGTTCACCGGCACTCCTTTCGGTGGTCTTGTCCTCAAGCCGCTGACGAACGCCGCCGAGGACGCCCTCGGCTGGGGCTGGATCTTCGGCACGCTCCTGCTGGTCGTCGCCATCGGCCTGATCGCCGCCCGCGCGCTGCCCGGCCCGGCCGGGCGCCGCGCCTCCCTGCCGACCGCCCCCGTGGCGATCAGCCTGCTCATGCTGTCGCTGCCGGTGCGCAACGCGTTCTGGCTCGGGCAGACCGGCGTCCTCCCGGTCCTGCTGGTGCTGCTCGGCCTCTTCGCCGTCCGCGGGCAGCGGACCTGCGGGCTCCTCGTCGGTCTCGCCGCAGCCCTCCAGCCCACGATGCTGCTGTTCGTCCCCCTGCTGTGGTGCACGGGACGCCGACGGGCCGCCGCCGCCACCGGCGGCACCTTCGCCGTGGGCACGGCGCTCGCCTGGGCGGCCATGCCGCACGACTCCGCCACGTACTGGATCCACCACACCGCCGGCGCGGGCCTGGGCGGCCGGGCCGACGGCCTGGCCAACCAGTCCCTGCACGGCGCGCTGCTGCGGTTCGGCCTGGCCGGGCCGCTGGAGATCGGCCTCTTCCTGGTCCTGGGCGCGGCCGTCGCCGTCCTCGCCCTGCGCCGGGCCGCGCGCTATGCCCGCGACGGACAGCTGCTGCTCGCGGTCGCCGTCACCGGCTGCGCCGCGATCGCCGTGTCGCCCACCGCCTGGCAGCACCAGCTGCTGTGGGTGCTGCTCGCGGTCGCCGGACGGGCCGGACGGCGCGCCTGCGACCGGTACGTGTGGCCGGTGGCCGTGGTCCTGGTGATGACGCTGCCGGCCAGAATGATGTTTCCTGGCATGGCGGTCCTGGACCCGGTGCGCGACAACGCGGTCCTGGTGGCCGCGCTGGCGGCGGCGACCTTCGTGCCCTTTCTGTCCCGCACCTCGGAGTACTTCCGGACCCCGGCCCCCACCCGGTACGCGGACCCGGTCCCGGCCCGCTTCCGTCACGTCCCGGTGGCGCCGTTCCTGCGGCGGGTCCTGACCCGCCCGAACCTGCTCCTGGAACTCCTCCTGATCCGCGTCACCTACGCCGCCTACTCCCAGGTGCGGCTGGTCGCCCGCGGGGGCCGGGCCACCGCCGAGCGTCACGGCCACCAGATCCACTCCGTCGAGCACGCCCTGCACATCGACGTCGAGCACTGGGCCAACCACGCGATGGTCCGCCTGCCCTGGCTGGACCACTTCCTCAGCTACTACTACGAGACGTTCCACTTCGTCGTGCCGCTGGCGGTCCTCGCCGTGCTCTACGTCCGGCGGCCGGCGGACTACCGGTGGGCACGCACGGCCCTCGGGTTCGCGACCCTGTTCGGCCTGCTCGGCTTCTGGCTCTACCCGCTGGCCCCGCCCCGGCTGATGCCGGGCTTCGGCTTCATCGACACGGTGCACGGCGTGCAGGACTTCGCCAAGCCGGACTACGGCGCGATGACCGCGCTCACCAACCAGTACGCCGCGATGCCGTCGCTGCACTTCGGCTGGTCCCTGTGGTGCGGCCTGGTGATCGCCGCCGTCGCGCCGAAGTGGTGGATGAAGGCCCTCGGCCTGCTGCACCCGCTGTTCACGGTCTCCGCGATCGTGGGCACCGCCAACCACTGGGTGCTCGACGCCGTGGGCGGTGCCACGGTGGTGTGCGCGGGCTTCGCCCTGAGCCACCTGCTGTCGGGGCCCCGGGCGGTGGCCGCGCCCCGCCCGGCGGCGGACCCCGAGAAGGCCGGACCCGTACCGGTCGTGCGCTGACATGGTGCGGAAGGGTGCCCGCCGGGCGGCGAGGGCGGCGGCCCCGGCGGTGGTGCCCGCCGTCCTCGCCGTGGCCCTGGGGCTGTGGGGGATCGGCCGGCACGGCAGCATGTGGCGTGACGAGTCGGTCACGTACCAGGTGGCCCACCGTTCGACGCGGGAGCTGTGGCACCTGCTGGGCCACATCGACGCCGTGCACGGCCTCTACTACGTCTTCATGCACGCCGTGTTCGCGCTGTGGGACGGCGGCCTCACGGCCCTGCGGCTGCCCTCGGTGCTGGCGACGGCGGTGGCGGCGGCGGGCGTCGGGATGATCGGCGCCCGGCTGGCGGGCCGCCGCACCGGCGTCCTGGCCGGCCTGGTGTTCGTCCTGCTCCCGGTGACCCAGCAGTACGCGCAGGAGGGCCGGTCCTACGCGCTGGTCACGGCGGCGGTCACCTGGGCGACGTACCTCTTCCTGCGCGCCCTGGACTCGACGTGCCGCCGCTGGTGGGCGGGGTACGCGGCGGCTCTGGCGCTCGCCTGCCGGCTGCACGAGTTCGCCGTCCTCGCGCTCGCCGCCCACGGCCTGACGCTGTGGCGGCTGCGGGTGCCGCGCCGGGTGTGGCGCCACTGGGCGGTCGCGTCGGCCGCCGTCATCGTCGTCCTGCTGCCGCTGGCCGCCGTGAGCGCCCGCCAAGCGGAGCGGCAGCTGGGCTGGCTGGGGCGCCCGAGCCCGGCCATGTGGCTCCAGTACGCGGCCGTCGCGGCGGCCTGCGCCCTGCTGGCCCGGCTGCTGCTGCGGCGAACGGCGCGGGACGGCACCGGTGGCGTGAGTGCCGTCGGCGGCACCGGTGGCATGAGTGCCACGGGTGGCACAGGTGGCACAGGTGGCATGAGGGGCGGGGGCGGTACAGGCAGCGCGACGAGTGACACGGCGAGCGGCGACGGTGACGCCGGACGGCGCCCGCTCCTCGTGTGGCTGGGGCTGTGGCTCGCCATCGCCCCGGCCGGGCTGCTGATGACGGTGTCCCTGGTCAAGCCCTGGTACGTCGACCGGTACGTGATCTACGGCATGACGGGCGCCGCCCTGCTGGCGGGCGCGGCCCTGGACCGTGCGCTCGCCGCACGCCTCCGGTCGGCCCCGGCGCCCCGCGCCCTGGTGGCCTGCCTGTCGGCCGCGGCGGCGGTGGCGGTCCTGCTGCCCTGGTCGCTGGCGGTCCGCTCCCCCGAGAGCCGCAAGGACGACGCGGTCGCCGTCTCCCGCGCGGTCGGGCGCCTGGCCCGCCCCGGGGACGCCGTCCTGTTCATGCCCGCCCGGCGCCGCGAGTGGCTGCTGTCCCGCCCCGAGCTCTACGGCCGCCTGGACGACCTGGCCCTCGCCGCCTCGCCCGCGGCCTCGGGCACGCTGGAGGGCACCGAACTGCCCGCCGGGGCGATCCGGCGGCGCCTTCTCGCGGTCGACCGTGTCATCGCCCTCGCCGACCCGGCCGGACAGCCCCTGGACCCGTTCCCGCGGGAGGCCGTCAAACGGGACGTTCTGCGCCGCCGCTTCGAGGCCTGCGCCCGCACCCGCGTCCACGGCGCCCAGGTGATCGTCTACGTCCGCGCCGGGCACTGCACACGGTGAGGAGGGGCCCCGCCGTAGCCCGGCTCCCCTCAGCTCGCTCGGCGTAGCCCCCTGACCAGGAGCTGGGCCAGGCGGCGCGCGTCGTAGCGGGGGTCGTTCTCCGCGCCGATGCAGAGGTTGCCGACGCCGCGCATCACCTCGTAGGCCGACAGGCCGGCCTGGATCTCGCCGGCGTCGGCCGCGGTCCGGAGCAGGTCGCCGCAGACGGGGACGAGGCGGTCGAGGAAGTAGGCGTGCAGCGTCTCGAACCCGGCGTCGTCGGACTGGAGCGCCGCGGCGAGGCCGTGCTTGGTGACCAGGAAGTCGACGAAGAGGTCGATCCACCGGCCCAGCGCGGCGTGCGGGCTCCCGCTGCTCTCCAGCAGGGCGGGACCGGCTTCGGCGCAGGCTTCGACCTGGTGCCGGTAGACGGCGACGACGAGGTCCGCGCGGGTCGGGAAGTGCCGGTAGATCGTGCCCATGCCGACGCCGGCCCTGGCCGCTATGTCGCGTACCGGGGCCTCCACGCCCGAGGCGACGAAGACCGCGGCGGCGGCGTCGAGCAGTGTCTCCTTGTTGCGCCGGGCGTCCGCCCGCTCGGCTCGCGTGCCCGTGCCCGTGCCCGCGTCTGTCGCTCACCGTGCCGTGTCCTTCCCTGCCGGGGTTGCCAAACCGGAACAATGTTCCGTATCTTTCCTGGCGGACTTACCGGAGCGCTGTTCCGTTTCCTGGTGATGGCAGAACGGCGCCCCCCGGCCACCCACGCCCCACCCCACCCGCGGAGGAACCAGCTCATGCAGTACCGCACCCTGGGCCGTACCGGAGTACAGGTCAGCACCCTCGCGCTCGGCGCGATGAACTTCGGCCGGATCGGCCGCACCACCCAGGACGACGCCACCGCCCTCGTGGACGCCGCGCTCGAAGCCGGCATCAACCTCATCGACACCGCCGACATGTACAGCGCCGGCGAAAGTGAGGAGATGGTCGGCAAGGCGATCGCCGGCCGCCGCGACGACGTCGTGCTCGCCACCAAGGCGGGCATGCCGATGGGCGAGGAGCGCAACCACCGCGGCGGCTCCCGCCGCTGGCTGGTCACCGCACTGGAGGACAGCCTGCGCCGCCTCGGCGTCGACCACGTGGACCTCTACCAGCTCCACCGCTGGGACCCGGCCACCAGCGACGAGGAGACCCTTTCGGCCCTGACCGACCTGCAACGCGCCGGGAAGATCCGCCACTTCGGCTCGTCCACGTTCCCCGCCCACCGCATCGTGCAGGCGCAGTGGGCCGCCCGTACCCACCACCTGAGCCGCTACGTCACCGAGCAGCCCAGCTACTCCCTGCTCCAGCGCGGCATCGAGACCCACGTCCTGCCCGTCACCGAGGAGTACGGACTCGGCGTGCTGGTGTGGAGCCCGCTGGCCTCCGGCTGGCTGTCGGGCGCCGTCCGGGCGGGCCGCGACATCACCACCCACCGCTCCGGCTTCCTGACGGACCGCTTCGACCTGACCGCCCCCGCCAACCGGGCCCGCCTCGACGCGGTCGAACGGCTCGCCCGGGTCGCCGACGAGGCCGGCCTGACCCTGATCCAGCTCGCCCTCGGCTTCGTGACCGCCCACCCCGCCGTGACCAGCGCCCTCATCGGCCCCCGCACCCTGGACCACCTGCGCGCGCAACTCGCCGCCGCGGACACGGTGCTGCCTGCCGACGTCCTGGACGCCGTCGACGAGATCGTCGCCCCCGGCACCGACCTCGCCCCGCACGAGAAGTTCGACACCCCGCCGTCCCTGCTCGACGCCTCGCTGCGCCGCCGCTGACCCGCTGACCCGCTGACCCGGAGACCCGCTGACCCGGAGACCCGCTGACCCGGAGGTCCGCTGACCCGGAGGTCCGGAGACCCGCAGACGCGCCCACGGGCCCGCCGCGCGCCCGCCGCTTCACAGCCACCCCCTGCGGGCGGCCAGCGCGGCGGCCTGGAAGCGGGTGGCCGCGCCCAGTCCGGCCATCAGCCGGTGGATGCGGCGCTGTGTGGTGCGCGGACTCCAGCCCTGCGTACGGGCGATGGCCGCGTCCGTGGCACCTGAGGTGAGCAGCACGAGCAGCGCCCGGGTCTCCGCGTCCGGCCCGCCCGGGCGCTCGGCGGCGCGCGGGCTGTCGGTCAGCGGCGCCGCCCGCTCCCACTCGGCCTCGAACAGGGCCTCCAGGGCGGAGAGCATCGGCGAACGGTGCACCAGGTACGCCGCCGAGTGGCCGCCGGGCGCGAGACTGAGCGGGATGATCCCCGTGTGGTCGTCGGCGATCAGCAGCTTGAGCGGCAACTCGGCGCGTACCCGGGCCTGTTCGCCACTCCGGACGCTCGGCAGGATGTCGTCGAGCAGCCGCCCGGGCCAGGCCACCGCCGCCCGGTCGTAGATCACCCGATGGGTCACGCCGGTGCGCTGCCGCTGCACCTGGTGCTCCAGGTTGCTGCCCGGCCGGTCGATGTAGGGCGGACGGTCGAAGGCGCGGACCTGCCGCCGGGAGCCGTCGTACAGGCGGCGGACCGCCGCGCTGACGTCGTCCCGGTCGCTCAGCAACTCCACCGCGATGTCCGGCGAGTCGATGCGCCGCGCCTCCCGGTGGGTCTCGGTGAGCCGCTGCACCAGGGAACGGGCCGCGTCCAGGCGGTGCTCGCGGTCCTGGATGAGCGCGGTGACGGCGACGTCCGGCGCGGCGGCGGTGAACAGCGGCGGCCGGCCCGCCGACCGTACCGCCAGCCCGTCCCTGACCAGCGCGGCCAGGAGCCGGCCCACCGCACTCACGGACAGGCCGCAGTTCGCGGCGAGTTGGGTGGCGGTGCTGCGGGGCCGTCCGACCAGGGTGGTGTACAGCAGTTCCGTTTCCGCGGTGAGTCCGACAACGTCAAGTTCCATGTCCGCTCCGGTCGTCCTTGGCCACCGGCCGCCACGTGGCGGAATCAGGCCATCGTTGTCATCTTGCGCCTCTTCCGCACCGGTTGACATCTTCCGAGGGGCCCCACGCCCCGCCGTACGCAGGGCGTTCCTCCCTCCACCGGAAGGTGCCCCATGCCCCGTGCCCACTCCCCGGGCCGCCACCGCCGCCGTACCGTCCGCGTCTCCAGCGCCCTGGTGCTGACCGTCGCCTCCGTCGGACTCGCGCTGCCCGCGCAGGCCGCGCCCCACCCGGCGGCAGCCCCCGCCGCGCGTCCGCCGCTCACCCTGACCGGCACGCAACGGACGCCCCCCGAACCACCCGAGCAACGCCAGGGCGTGGTGCCCGGCACCGTCCTGGTCACCTTCGACGAGGGCACGACCGTGACGGGTGCCGCCGTGCCCGGGACCCGGGTCGCGGCCCGCGCCGCGCGCACCAGCAGCGCCGCGCTGAACACCAGGTTCCGCAGTGTGGACGCCACTTCGCTGCAACCGCTCGCGCAGCACGCGGACTCCCCGCTCGCCCGTTCCTACCTGCTGCACACCGGCCGGCAGGACTCGGTGGCCGTGGCGCGGGCGCTCCAGGGCACACCGGGCGTCGCCCACGCGGAGCCCGACCGCTACGTGAACACCATGAACACGGGCGCCAAGGCACTGCCCGCGCAGACGCTGCGCGCGTTCCCGAAGACCGCACACCCGAGCGCCCCCGGCCGCACAGGCACCGCGAACGGCACCCCGGGAGCCCCCGCCCCCGGAGCCGGCACCTCCGGAGCCCCCACCTCCGGGGCCCCCGCCCCCGGCGTCCCCGCCAACGACACGCTCACCAACTCCGCGCAGGCCTTCCTCAACGCGGGCGGAGTCGACGCCGTCGGCGCCTTCGCGCTGCTCCAGGGACGGCACGGACAGCAGCCCGGCCAGGGCGAGATCGTCACCAACGTCTCCATCGGCGACCTCACCGACCAGGCGATGGCCGACGCGGGCGACGACTACGTCAAGGCCAACGGCCCGACGACGGTACTCAAGGACGGCCAGCGCTACCTCGACCTCCCGTCGATGCCGCTGATACCGGCGTACGTGGCCCGCGCCTCCGGCGGGCTCGACGGCGCCGCCGCCACCGAGGGCCAGGACGCCACGCTCGGCGAAGTCCTCCTGGACTTCAGCGTCATGTCCCCGCTCGCCCACGACCGCCAGCGTCCCGGTGCCACCGGCAGCGGCTACACCGACCTGCTGGGCATCGCCCCCGGGGCCGACTACCGCCTGGTCGTGCCCGAGCAGCCGACCATGGACCAGCTCGCGGGCACCCTGCTGGCCGCCGCCCACCAAAAGCCCCGGCCCGACGTCATCACGGCCAGCCTCGGCTACGGCACCGACACCGAGGGCTTCCCCGGCCGCTACCTGGAGGACGACCCGTACATCCGCTCGGTGGTCGCCTCCATCGTGCGCGAGGGCGTCGTCGTGTCCATCTCCTCCAACGACGGCACCCGCCTCTACACCCCGGCCGCGGTCGGCCCCGACGGCGGCAGCACGCCCACCGACCTGGCCCGCGACGACCGCCGGGCCACGGACATCGACGACGACGCGCGGTCCACGACGCCCACCCGGGTCCCCGACAGCGGGGCGATCGCCGCGGGCGGCACCACCCTCGACGACATCCTCGCCGGCGGCACCGACGGACCGGCGACGACCGCCGAGACCCGGATCAGCGGCGAGGGCACCTTCTCCTCCGGCTTCGGCAGCCGCGTCGACCTCTCGGCGCCCAGCGACAACATCCTCGCCTTCTCCCACCCGGGCGGTGGCGGCGCGCACGACGTCGCCGTGTCACTGAGCGGCGGCACCTCCGCCTCCGCGCCCGAGATCGCCGCCGCGGCGGCCGTGGTGCTCCAGGCCGGCCGCCTCGCCGGGCACCGGCTGACCCCGGCCGCGGTGCGCGAGGTCCTGGAGACCACCGGGCGCCCCGTCCCGACCCCGCCGCAGATCGACCGGACCCTGCACGTGGGCCCGCAGATCGACGTCACGGCGGCCGTGCAGAAGGTACTCGGCACCGGCGCGCACAACGCGCCCTCCGGAAAGGGCAGTTCACGGCCCAGCGCTCCCGCCGTCGTCCGGCTCGCCGTCCAGCACCGCGTCGCCCTCGGCAACCTCGGCGGCTCGTTCCTGGAGACCACCGGCCAGGACCGCATCGACCTGGGCGACCGGGCGTCCGGCGGCGACGGCGCGGGACTGGCCGGCCCGGTCACCATCGCCGGGGACGTCACCGGCGCCGGCCCGCACGCCACGTACACCCTCACCGTGGGCAAGCAGACCTTCCGCTCGCACACCCCGGCGATACGGCTGACCCCGGCCCAGCTCCTCGCCGCCGCGGGCCTGCCCCTCACCGCCACCACCGACCGCCAGGTCACCGTCACCTACCAGGTGCTGGAGAACGGCCGCACCCGCGCCACCGCCACCCGCACCCTCACCGTCGGCCCCAGCGACGGCACCTCCACCGAGGCCCTGGCCCCCAAGGCCCCGGCGACCGTCCCGGCGGGCAGGCCCGTCACCGTCTCCTACGACCTGACCGGCGTCGCGAACACCTCCTCGCCGCACCTGGTGGTCTCCACGGTCGGCCACTGGAACCCGGTCCTCGCCCCGGTCTTCAGCGCCGCCTGGAACCAGGAGCTGACCGGGAAGAAGGGCACCGTCACCATCCCCGCCGAGGCCTTCGCGGGCGGCGGCGGCCTCTACGGCATCGGCGTCGTCCAGTCGGGCTTCGGCCAGGACAACCCCCGGCTCTCCGTCTACGGCGAGTTCGCGCCGATCCGGGTCACCGGCGCCACCGCGTCCGACCGCCCGGCGGCCCCCACCCTCACCGGAGCGAACGGCACCACCGGCCACACGGCCGAGGTCAGCCGCGCCGCCTCCGCGTTCACGCTGCACTACGACGTGTCCGCCGTCCACGGGGCACACGCGGCCCAGGTCGAGTTCTCGGCCCCCGGCCCCACCCTCTACGGCGCCGTCAACACCTTCACCAACGCCAACGGCACGCAGCTCGACCACGACGGCGTCAACACCCCCTCCGTGCTGCACCGTACGCTGCCCGGCCGCTCGGGCACGGTCCGCCTGGACGCGGCGCGACTGGGCCTGACCAGCTCGGACGTGTACGGCGTCCGCGTCCTCGCCCTCGACCGGCGCGGGCAGGTCATCGGCCAGGCGTCACCGCAGTCCACGCTCGCCTTCGACGACGGCCTCGCCCCCGGCGACGCGGGCGTCCTCAGCTTCGCCGCGGCCGGCGAGCACTCCGTGGCCGCGCTGGCCACCGCCTCCGGCACCGAGGTCCGGCACTACTCCACGGCGAGCGGCCGGTACGGAGCCGTCATCACCGCCGACCACTCCGACGAGTCCTCCTACGAGGTCCTCGGCGCCACCGCCGACCGCACCCTGCTCGTGCACCGCACGGCGCCCGGCGCGGACGTACGGGTGGAGACCTGGAACACCGCCACGGACCGGCTCCTCGGCACGACCGTGCTGTCCGCGGTGCAGGACACCTACGTGATGGGCCGGGTGGACACGGTCCACGCACGCGGCGCCCTGCTCCTGCACCGCGCGGGCAAGGACGTCGTCCTGCCCGTCGACCTCGCCACCGGCACCGCCGCCGAACCGGTCCCGGCCGACCCGGACGGGACCACCCCCGGCTCCTACGGCCTGCTCACCGTCGACAACACCTCGGGACACGTCTTCCTGGCCCGTCCGGCAGGCCCCTACAACTGCCTCGGCATGGCCACGGTGGCCCGCGTCGACCTCGACACCCGCACGGCCACCAAGGCGGGCTCCACCTCCGCGTGCAGCCACGGCATCGCCTCCGACGGCGCCGGGTCGCTGTACAACCTGTCCGCCACGATGATCAGCGTCAACATCGTGCCGACGGCCACGCTCGGCGCCCTGGACGAGCAGACCGGCACCGCGGGCGACTCGATCGCCGTACGCCGGGGCAAGCCGCTCGCACTCGCCGTGGACGGCACCCACAAGGTCGCAGTCGTCTCCTTCCCGACCCCGGTCGGCAAGGCCTTCTTCGGCTCCCAGGCGATGGTGATCGCGGACAACAACGCCACCAGCCAGCTGGCCGTCGTCGACCTCACCACGGGCCAGGTGGTCCGCACCCTGACCGGCTTCCTCGCCTCCGGCCACGGCGGCACGCAGAACGCCGTCCAGCTCGACCCGGCGACCCGGACGGGCTGGACCTTCGGCCCGTACGACGCGCAGATCCAGCAGTTCAGCTACTGAGTCGGGCGGGGCGGGAGGGCGGCGGGAGCGCACTCGAACCACACGGTCTTGCCGCCCTCCCGCCCCGGCTCCACGCCCCACTTGTCCACCACCGCGTCGATCAGCAGCAGACCTCGCCCGCCCTCCGCATCCGGCGACAAGCCGGCCGGGGTTGCGGGCAGTTGGGGCGAGCCGTCCGCGACCTCCACCCGGATCCCGGCCGTCTGCCGCAGCAACAGCAGCGTGCAGCGGCGGTCCGGGACGTGCCGTACGACGTTGGCCACCAGCTCGGTCACGGCGAGTTCCACGGCGTCGGTCACCTCGGCGAGGTCCCATTCGGCCAGGTACGAGCGGACGATACGGCGGATGTGCCGCGCCGAGTGCTCACCGGCGGTGAAGGTCATGCGGTACTGGGCGGGGCGGGGGCCCGCCAGGACCGAGGGGAAGTAATCGCTCACGGGACGAGACTGACGTGCTGCCACTACGCTGTGCCACGGAACGGACACAACGGGTCCGCCCGTGGGCGTCCCGTGGAAAGGGGACCGAGCGTGACCAACATCAATGTCCTCGACCCGGGCGCCTCGCCGCTCGACTACTACGGCTACGAACTGCGGCGCCTACGGGAGGCGGCGGGCCTGACGCAACGGCAGGTGGGGGAGATCGTCAACTACACGGCGTCGCTGGTTGGGCAGGTGGAGACGGCCCGGAAGCTGCCGACACAGTAGTTCAGCGAACGGGTTGACGCCGCGCTGGGGACGGGCGGGACGTTGTCCCGGCTCGTCGCACTGGTGATGAGAAGTCAGCTTCCGGCTTGGTTCCAGCAGACAGCGGAACTGGAAGCCAGGGCAGTCGAGATCTGTACCTTCCAGACTCACATGATCCACGGTCTCCTTCAGACGGAGCCGTACGTGCGAGCGGTGCTCGGTGTGCTGGACGACACCAACCTCGACGACCGGAGCGCCGTGCGGCTGGCTCGGCAGCGTATCTTCGAGAAGGCGAAGCCACCGGTCTTCTGGTTGATCCTCAGCGAGGCTGCCCTCCATCAGGAAATCGGTGGCCGCGAGACCATGCGCGAGCAACTTGGCCGCCTGTGGGCACTTGAGAACAACCCACGGATCAACGTCCAAATCCTGCCGTTCTCGGCAGGCGCGCATGCCGGGTCACAAGGCTCGTTCACCGTCTTCCGGTTCAGCAGTGACCCGACCATCGTCTACACCGAGGGCTACGGCAGCGGCCATCCGACCGCGAACCCGGACACTGTCGAAGACTGCTCGCTCCGTTACGATCATCTCCGGGCCGCCGCTCTATCCCTCAGGGAATCGGCGGAGCTGATCCGGCGCGTGATGGAGGACCGCTATGGAGAGCAACTGGCGTAAGTCCAGCTACAGCAGCGACCAGGGCGGCAACTGCGTGGAGTGCGCGCCTCTCGGCGCCCTGGCCTGGCGCAAGTCCACGTACAGCGGCGATCAGGGCGGCGAGTGCGTCGAACTCGCCGAAACCCCCTGCGCCTCCGTCGCCGTACGCGACTCGAAGGTGGCCGCCGGGCCGGTGCTCAGCCTGAGCCCCGCTGCCTTCGCGGGGTTCGTCGCCTGGGCCTCGGAGGCGGTGCAGCGATGACGACGCTCCCGAACCGGCCCGGTACCGCGCTGCTCGTCGTCGACGTCCAGGTCGACGTCGTCGGCGGGACGCACGCCCGTGACGCGGTCGTGGCCAACATCGCCACCCTGGTAGAGCGCGCCCGGAAGGCCGACGTGCCGGTCGTGTGGGTGCAGCACTCCGACGAGGGGCTGGTCAAGGGCAGCGACGACTGGCAGATCGTCCCCGAGCTGAAGCCGGACGAGGGCGAACCCCTCATCCACAAGAACTACGGCGACTCCTTCGAAGACACCACGTTGGAAGCCGTGCTGTCGGACCTCGGCGTCGGCCGGCTCATCGTGGCGGGCGCCGAGACCGATGCCTGCATCCGCTCCACGCTGCACGGAGCGTTCGTGCGCGGGTACGACACGATCCTTGTCGGTGACGCGCACACAGCCTGGGACAAGACAGACCGGGGCGCTCCGCCGGTGGAGCAGGTGATCGCGCACACCAACCTGTACTGGAGCCGCCAGGCGGCACCGGGCCGCACGGGCGGGACAGTGGACACGGCGGACGTGGACTTCAGGGGTGCTGCGGGCCGGGAGTGACAGTCCTGCTCGGTCGCTCCCGGCCCGCATGCGCCGTCACCCAGCCTCCCCCGGCCACCATCGCCGCGATCGGAGGGCGTCCGTGTCAGAAGATGCCGGTGATGGTGGTGTCCCAACTGCTGGTGCCCACGAGTTTCGGTTTGCGCAGAGTGGTGGCTGTGCCGGGGTAGAAGAGCAGGCAGCCGGTGGGGCAGGTGGTGGTCTGCTCGGTGCCGTTGCTGTCGGTATAGCTGACGGTGTAGTTCGGGTCGGCGGGTGTGGTCGCCCAGACGTCGCCGTAGGTTTCTCCGGTGGTGGGCTGGTACTGGTGGTAGGTGATGTCGGCGCCTGCGTCGGGGTCGCTGTAGCTGCCGGTGGTCACGGTTCCCTGGACGTTGCCCGGTGAGGCGAGGTGCGGGCGGCGGTCCCAGCCGCTTGTTCCGTACAGGACTCGGGCGCCGAGGGAGTAGGTCCCGTCGGTGATGCGGCCGGGGTAGAGGAAGAGTTCGCCGGTGTCGGGGTTGCGGGCGATCAGGTCCTGGACGCCGTCACCGTTCTGGTCTCCGAGGGCGAGGTTGGTGTAGTCCTTCCAGCCGCGTGTGCCGATGAGGGTGCGGTTGTTGAGGTCGAACGGTTCGGTCTGGTCCTGTCCTCCGCCGCCGATGGTGTTGCCGGTGTACAGGTAGAGCTGGGCGTCGGTGCAGGCGTCTGTGGTGCACTCGACGGTGATGAGGTCGTTGCCTTTTTCGTGGCCTGGTGTGTTGTTCTGGTCGATGTCGCCGGGTGTGACGATCTGCCGGATGCGGCGCCAGTCGGGGGCGCTGTCGATATTGGGGTGGACGAGTTCGGTTCTGGTGTCGTAGGCGGGCCGGCCGAGTCCGTCACCGCCGTAGACGTAGAGCTTGTTGTTGCTCAGGCGGACGACGAAGTCCTCGTACCCGTCCGGTGCGGTGCCTGGGCCGGTGAAGCCGCGGAGATCGCCGCGGTGGGCGATGAGGGCGTTGCTCCAGCCGCCGGTTCCGACGATGTCGGCGGGGGACACTTTGCCGGTGCCGTCGCCCGCGTAGAGGCGCAGTTTTCCGGTGTTGTCGATGGCGATCATGTCGGTGTGGCCGTCGCCGGTGAGGTCACCAGGGAGGTCTGTGTGTGCCAGGCCGTCGGTGCCGGGCTTCTGGCCGGGGGCGTAGACGAAGTCGGAGGGGGTGGTGCTGAGGATGACGGCGTCGCTGGCCCGGTCGTAGGGGGAGTGGTTGCCGGCCTTGTCGTAGGCGAGGACGTGCAGGGTGCTGTTCGGGGTCCCGCTGGGAGTGATGGTGATGCGCGCACTGTGGTGGTCGGCGCCGACGTCGACCCAGTTGCCGTTGGAGCAGCGGGTGCTGGAAACGGAAATGTACTGGTCCGTGTTCCAGCAGAAGCCTGCAAGGTCGTCGGCGGTGTTGTTGAGCTGCAACTGGAGGGGCTTGCGTGCGGCGTAGGTGTCGGTGGTCTCGTCTGCCGGTGTGCCGTCGGTGTTGGTGATCTTGACGGCGTCGGACGGGCCGATGCGGTCGACGGTGAAACCGCAGGATGCGGTGTAGCTGCCGGTGGTGTTCTCGTCGTCCTTGGCGCGGACCTTCCAGGTGTAGGACCCGTTGGTGAGTTTGGAGGCTGGCACGGTGACCGAGGCGGTCTGGCCGGTGGAGACCTTGTCAGTGGCCGTGGCGACTGTCGTGCCCGCTGAATTGGCCACGGTGAACTCGCCAGTGACCTTCCCGCCGTCCCTGTCGGTGAGCTTTGCGGTGAGGGCGACACCGCTGTTGCCGATCACGCCGTTGCAGGGGACCGGCTTGTTGCCGTCTCCGCCGGGGCTCCATGTGCCTTCGTAGGCGTCGTGGTCGTCGACGGTGGGCTTGAAGTTGTAGGTGATCTCCAGGGCCGGGTTGTTGGTGAAGCGCTTGTAGCTGTCGTGATCGCCTTCGTGGCTGCTTTCGGCGCGGAGGCCGAAGGTGAGTGCGCTCCAGTCGTTGTCGGCCGCCTTCTGGACGTAGTCGGTCAGTGCTGTCGAGTGGTAGTCGTGACCGAGCGCGCCGGGGCAGTAGGTGGGGTTGCCGTGGGCGTAGGAGGCGGAGTCGAGTTTGTCCGCCCAGCTCGGCTGGCTGTTCCAGGTGGGGGTGGTGTCGATGCTGCCGGTGGACCACAGTTCGGTCGGCCCGGCGAGCGAGGCGTCACAGCCCCATGAGTGGGTTTCGACGACGGCGAAGGTGGCCTTGAGGATATCGGCGCCCGCCAGACCCTTGGTGTCCATCGCGAAGAACGAGCGCGTCCGGCCTGTGCCGTTGAAGCCGACCCGTGGCTCGTCACTGGGGTTGTCGGAGTTCCATCCCGAGCCGTTGGGGTAGTCGGCGCCCGGGGTGGCGGAGTACACCACAGCCCACTTCTTGCGCTTGCCGCCGGAGAAGGGAGGGTCCACCACGAGCGGGAACTGATCGGCGGTGGCGAGCAGGGCGGGATCCGGTGTCAGGGTCAGCGTGTTGCCGGAGACCTCGACGCCCACGGGGGCGGAACTCGGCAGTTCTCCGGCGCCCGACGCGGTGAGCGTCTTCTTCGAGGTGGCGGCGGAGGTGGCCGGCTGCTCCCACATTCTGGGACGCAGGGCGCTGAAGACGACGTTTCCGTCCGCGTCGGTGGCGGTCAGGCTGCCGGTTCCGTCGTCGGCGAGGGTGACACCGACGCTGCTGATGCCGAGTTTGATGCTCTGCACGGCGGGATCAGCAGCGGCTTGCGGGGTGTTGATGATCAGGTCTTCGGCGAACCCGTCGACCTCTGCGATGACCTTGAGGTCGACATCCGGCAGGACCGACTTGTACAGGGCGGTGTTGCCCTCCAGAACAGGTTGCGGCAGGGCTGTGGGCCAGGACAGGGACAGCCGCTTGTCGTCTTTGACCATGGAGGCGAGCGGGGTGGTGCCGCCTCCGGAGAAGGTGATCCCGAAGGTCGGTGAGGCGGGGCCGACCGTACCGTCGGGCCGCCGGACCATGGTGGCGTCGGCCCTTTTCCACACGCCTTCGTAGCGGGTCCACACCGGGGTGGAGTACTGGCGGCGCGTGGTGGTGCCGTCGGGGTTGGCGAACGTCTCGGCGTCTTCCTCGCGCCGGTCCAGAATCTCGACCGGCTGCCCGGTCTTCGCGGCGAGGCCGGCTGCCTTGTTCTCGGAGGCGGTCGCCGGCGCAGACGGAGAACCGTCTTCCGCGACCGCGGGAGCCGCGGCCGCGGCCGCGGCCGCGGAGGCCTGAACGCCGACGCCCGCCGTCGCCGAGAACGACAGGGCCAGGAGAGCCGTTGTCAGACGCCTCCTCCCGCAACCTATGAGCCGAGGATATTTCATCAGATTCCTTTCGGGAAGCACGCACCGGAGAGTACGCGAAACCCGCAGCCGATTTGAGGTGCATTCGTTCCGGAAACCACTCCCAGTGTTTGAGCATCGGCAAGCCGAACGAGTATTCACATCTCCTCCATATGTTTACCTTTTGTGAAGATGCGTCTCATTTGCCCTTCATTGCTCCTGGTCAGGGGGCATTAACATGTGTTGTTGACATGAAGATTGCTTTGGTCAACTGGCCTTCTGGTGGCTGTCTCAAAGTCGTTCCTGTTCCTCTTGTGCAGGGGGCACCTAATCGGTTTTCCTTTGACTGATCTTTGTAGCGAGCAGGTCTGAGGGTGGGGATTTTCCATGGCGTTCCGCCGCGGCTTTGGCATGCCGTTTTCGGCTCATCGGTTGTTGCGGACGCACCGCCTGGCGACCGCCTTGGCCGGTCTGCTCGCCGTGGTCCTGTGCGTGACGTTGCTCGAAGCCCCGAGCTGGGCTGCGCCCGCTGCCCCCTTCTCGCCGCGTGCCGTGCCGAAGCCCGTCTCGGTGCCGGGCAAGGACCTGGTCACCCACCGCACGGTGGTGCGTTCGCAGTCTGATCTGAACGTCTGGCGCCCACCGGGGAAAGCCGTCTGGCCTGCCGCGGGGGAAGCGGACGTGTCACTGCCCGCCGGCCTCGCGGGGGCGAAGGCGAAAAGCGGTGTCCGCCGTGTACAAGCAGGCTCGCTTCCGGTGCGTGTCGGCCGCCCCTCCCGCACCGTCTCGGGCAGCAGCAAAGCGGCCCGGACCGCTGGCGGCGCAGCACCGAATGGTCTGCATGTGACGGTCGCCGACCGTAAGGACGCCCAACGAGTCGGTGTCGAGGGCCTGTTGCTGTCGCTTCGGCCCACCGATGCCTCCGCCGCGACGAGGGCGGCCGACGTCCAGGTGGACTACACGGGCATCACCGCCGCATACGGCGCGGACTGGGCCTCACGTCTGCATCTCGTACAGCTTCCCGCCTGCGCGCTGACTACGCCCAAGGTCGCGAAGTGCCGCCAGGGCGTACCGCTGGCGACGGACAACGACGCGAAGTCTCACACCCTGACCGCGACCGTCGCTCTTCCCCCCGCCCAGAAGGCATCCGGCTCGTCCTCCCTCGCAGCCGGTCAGGCCTCCGCGCAGAGCACGGTGGTGCTCGCCGCCGAGGCCGGCGCGACCGGTGAGGAAGGGTCGTTCAAGGCGACCTCGCTGACCGCGTCCGGATCGTGGTCGGCGGGCGGGAACTCCGGCGGGTTCGGCTGGAACATCCCCTTCACTGTGCCGTCTGTGCCGGGCGGTCTGCAGCCGAAGGTCGGGCTTTCCTACAACTCCTCGGCAGTGGACGGTCGGACCTCCTCCACCAACAACCAGACCTCATGGATCGGCGAGGGATGGGAGTACTCGCCCGGATACATCGAGCGGTCCTACGCCCCGTGCGAGAACGACAAGAAGGGCGGCAACAACACCGAGAAGGTCGGTGACCTGTGCTGGAAGTCCCAGAACGCGACCATGTCCCTGAACGGCAGATCCACACCTCTGGTGTGGGACGCCGACAAGAACGTGTGGAAGCCGGCTGACGACGACGGCTCCCGCGTCGAACTGATCAAGGGCACCGCCCCGAACGATGTGAACGGCGACCGGGACTTCGAGTACTGGAAGCTCACCACGGTCGACGGCACCCAGTACTGGTTCGGGAAGAACCGCCTGCCCGGCTGGAGCAGCGGCAAGAGCGAGACGAACTCCGTCTTCACCGTCCCGGTCTACGGCAACCACAGCGGTGAACCCGGCCACGGTTCGGACTTCGCGTCCTCGGTGCAGGTCCAGGGCTGGCGCTGGAACCTCGACTACGTCGTGGACCCGCACAACGACGCCATGGCCCTTTACTACGCCAAGGAGGCCGGCTACTACGCGCAGAACAACAAGATCGACGATCCGGTCGCCTACACCCGCGGCGGCTACCTGACCCGTATCGACTACGGACTGCGCGCAGGCGAGGCCCTCACCACCGCCAACCCGGCCGGCCAGGTGAAGTTCGATGTGGCGGACCGGTGCCTTTCCGACTGCACCTTCGACAAGGACCACGCCACCAACTGGCCGGACGTTCCGGTCGATCTGGACTGCAAGGCCGGCAAGCAGTGTCTGGAGGCCGCTCCGACGTTCTGGTCGCGTAAGCGGCTGAAAGCGGTCCACACCCTCGCTCTGCAGGGCAGCACGATGCAGCCCGTCGACACCTGGACCCTCACCCAGTCCTACCCGGGCACCGGCGACGTCTCCACCCCCACTCTCTGGCTGGACTCGGTCCAGCACACCGCTGAAGCAGGTGCCCTGGCCGACCTGTCCACACCGGCCATCACCTTCGGCCGCACACTGATGGCCAACCGGGTCGACTCCTCCGAGGGACGGCCGCCGCTGAACAAGTACCGCATCAACCGCATCACCAATGAGACCGGCGCCGACACGCTGGTCACCTACAGCCCCACCGAGTGCACCACGAGCAAGCTGCCCACCCCGGACAAGAACACCAAGCGCTGCTACCCGTCCTGGTGGACACCGGACGGCGCTGTCGACCCGGTCAAGGACTGGTTCCACAAGTACGTGGTCACCCAGGTGATCGAGGACGACACCACCGCGGGCTCCGGGTCGCCCTCGAAGACCACGACCTACGAGTACGCCGACGGCCCCAACTGGCGGCGCGACGAGAACGAGTTCACGCTCGACAAGCACCGCAGCTGGAGCGACTTCCGCGGATACGGCACCGTCCGCACCCTGACGGGCACGACCAACCGCATCAAGACCGAGACCAGCTACTTCCTCGGCATGGCGGGCGACACCCTCGCCGACGGCAGCGCCAGAAACGTGCCCAAGGTCAACGGGATCACCGACCGCAACGACTTCGCGGGCCGGACGGCCGAGACCCGTACCTACGACAAGGACGGCACCGACGGCAAGGTCGTCGCCAAGACCACCTACGTCCCCTGGGAATCCGACGCCACCGCCACGCAGCACATCACCGGGATCACCGACCCCGACAAACCGGGAACCGCGGGCCCCGACCTGCCCGACGCCGTCGCCCACCTCTCCGGCACGGTCACCGAGAAGGCCTCCACGCTCCTCGACGACGGCACGACGTGGCGCACCCTGACCACCACCCGCACCTACGACCCGGTCTACGGTCTGGTCACCTCCCAGGGCGACGACGGCGACGGCGACCACGGCGTCCAACCGGTGTGCACCCGCACCACCTACGTCACCCCCGACAAGACCAACTGGCTGATCGCCTACCCCAGCGAAACAGTGACGGTCACCTACTCGCGCTGCGACGGCGGGATTCTCAACACCGCGATCACCGGCTCCTCCCGCACCTCCTACGACGGCCAGGCACCCGGAACCGCGCCCAAGGCCGGTCTGGTGAACGTCACCAAGACCGAACAGGCGTCGAAGCTCAACGCCGACGGCTCGCTGCTCTGGGAGACGACCAGCCAGGCCTCCTACGACCAGTACGGCCGTGTGACCACGAGCAAGGGCCAGGACGAACAGCCGGTCACCACCGCCTACACGCCGGCCACCGGCGCGCAGCCCACCACCGTCACCGTCACCAACGTCAAGAAGCAGGCATCCACCACCACCTTCGACGGACTGCGCGGCCTGACCCTCACCACCACGGACGCGAACGGGCGCACGGCGACCAGCCAGTACGACAGCCTGGGCCGGCTGACCAACGCATGGAGCGCGGGCCGGGCCACCACCGACGACCCCAACGCCACCTTCACCTACGCCATCTCCGCGACCGCGCCGTCGGCCGTGACGAGCAAGCAGCGCCGGGAAGACGGCACCTGGGGCACCTCCGTCACCCTCTACGACTCCCTGCTGCGCGAACGCCAGACCCAGACTGACGCAGTGGGCGTGACCGGCCGTACCGTCACCGACACCTTCTACGACACCCACGGCCGCGCCTTCCAGACCGACGCGCCGTTCTACAACGACCAGCCGGTCTCCACGAAGCTGCTCAGCGTCACGCCCAACCAGATACCCGCCTCGGCGGTCACCGAGTACGACGGCCGGGGCCGCCCCACCGCCGCGGTGACCCTCTCCCTGAACGTGGAGAAGTGGCGCACCACCACCACCTACGGCGACACCTGGACGGCCACACTGCCCCCGGAGGGCGGCACGGCTGAACTCGCCGTCAACGACATCCGCGGCCGCACGACCGAACGACGCGAGTACAAGGACCGGACCCCGGCCATCGGCGCGTCCGCCGACCACTACGAAGCAACCCACTACACCTACGACGCGGTCGGCAACCTCACCAAGGTCACCGACGCGTCCGGCCGCAACAGATGGACCTACACCTACGACCTTCGCGGACGCCAGATCGCCTCCAGCGACCCCGACAAGGGAGCCGGCACCACCGTCTACGGCGACGACGGCCGCGTCGCGACCGTCACCGACGCCCGCCACACCACCCTGGCCACCACGTACGACGAACTCGGCCGCAAGACGAGCCTGCGCCTCGGTTCCACCACCGGCACCAAGCTCGCCGAGTGGACCTACGACAACGTCACCGGCGGCAAGGGGCTACCGGCCACCTCCGTCCGCTACGACACGTCCGTCAGCCCTGCCGCCGCCTACAAGACGGAAGTCACGGGCTACGACGCCGCAGGCAAGCCGACCGGCACCAAGGTGACGGTGCCCTCGGTGGCCGGGGAGGAGAAGCTCGCCGGCACCTACACCGTCGCCACCACCGCCACCCCCGTCAACGGCCTGCCCGCGACCACCGCATACAGCACCACCAACACCAACGCCACTACCGCCCTGCCCGCGGAAACGGTCACCGACCACTACGTGCAGGACCAGCTCTCCATCGTCGACAGCACCCTGAACCAGGCATACCTGCGCGGCGCTGCGTACACCCCGTTCGGCCAGCTCGCCCAGGCCCAGCTCGGCAACCTCGGCACCCTCGTCACCCAGACCCTCGGCTACGACCTCGTCACCCAGCGCCTGTCCACCTCGATCACCGACCGCCAGGCCGCGGGCCCGAAGACTCTGTCGAACATCAAGTACTCCTACGACACTGTCGGAAACCTCACCCGGGTCCGCGACGACCAGAGCGACGGCACCGTAGTCGACGACCAGTGCTTCGCCTACGACTGGGCGCGCCGCCTCAGCGAGGCCTGGACCACGGGCGACGGCTGCACCACCAAGCCCGTCAACGGCACCGGCACGCCGAAGCTGGGGACCACCGACCCTTACTGGACCAGCTGGACCTTCACCGACAGCGGGGACCGGGCCGCCGAGACCCAGCACAAGGCCGGTCCCGTCACCGCCGACACCACCCGCGCCTACAGCTACCCCACCACCGTCGGTGCCGCCCAGCCGCACGCCGTACGGACCGTCACCGCCACCGGAGGGGCAACCGGGGCGGATGCCTACCAGTACGACACGACCGGCAACCTGACCAAGAAGACCCCCGCCGGCGGCCCGACCCAGGACCTCACCTGGAACGAGGAAGGCAGACTCGCCACCTCCACCGTCTCCGGCGCCACCACCACATTCCTCTACGACGCCGACGGCACCCGCCTCCTCAAGCGGGAGCCCACCGCCACCACCCTCTACCTGCCCGGCGGACAGGAACTCGTCCTCACCAAATCCACCGACGCCCTGGCCGGCACCCGCTACTACACCGTCCCCGGCGGCTCAGCCGTCCGCACCAGCAGCGACGGACGAGTCCGGCTCCTCATCGCCGACCCCCACGGCACCAACACCCTGTCCATCTCCGCCACCACCCTCGCCACCAACCGCCGCAAGACCCTCCCCTACGGAGCGCCCCGCGGCACCGCCCCCACCTTCTGGCCCGGCCAGAAGGGCTTCATCAACGGCGACACCGACCCCACTACCGGCCTCACCCACATCGGCGCCCGCGACTACGACCCCGCCACAGGCCGCTTCATCAGCGTCGACCCCCTCCTCGAACTCGACAAACCCCAGACCATCGGCGGCTACGCCTACAGCGCCCACAACCCCACCACTTACAGCGACCCCACGGGTGAGGGCCTCGACAACGGCTGGGGCAAGAACGGAACGCCCGACTGGATCATCAAGGACGACGGAACCACCCAGGCAGGCCCCTGGGCCTACGACCCCGGCAATGACGGAAACAGCGGAAACAGCGGAAACAGCGGCACCAACGGGGGTGGCGGTAACGGCGGCGGTGGAGGAGGCGGTGGTGGCGGAACGCCTGACGGTAATGTGGTCGTCTTTGCCGAGGTGCCTGTCCCCCAGCACTACGTGTGGGAAGTAAATGGGGTATGCGTCTGGGCGGCGGCTAGCAGTTGCGAAACTGCCCATAGTCAACCAGTCGCACAAGAGGATATGGACGAAGTGCCGTGCCCCTCTGGGGAGTCTAAATGGGTCTGTGAGGCCCGTAACGACCTGTATAAATTCGGCTTGATGACGGGCATGACTGGCGGATCGCTAGGATTCTTTGGCTTGCGTGCAGGGGCGCGCTGGAATCAAGGAGTCGGTCTTCCGGAGGGGGTTAGCAGGACGCAATTCTCGGAAATCGGAAATGTATTTCGCAAGGGGCTCGAACTCGATGCCAACGTAGTTGTGCAGGGAAGTCGAGTGACAGGTAATGTGACGGGAGCATCGGATCTTGACATCGCTGTACGCGTGACACCGGATACGTTTGATGCCATGGTGGCCAGGCGGTGGGCTGGTGTAAACCCGGGGTCATCCCGGGAAAAAACAATGAAGCGGGCGGTTGAGACGGGTAAGATCACGGCTGGTGACTCGATACCGAGGCTCAGCGGACTACGTACCCAGGTCCAGCAGATTCTGGGTGATGAAGTGGATCATGTCGACGTGTCGATCATTAAGATGGGAGGACCCTTTGATCAAGGTCCCTTCATTGGAATCAAGTGATGAAATATCCGACTTGGATTGTTCCGTATATGTGGATTCCGCGAACCGTGAACTAATCCTGAAGTTCGTCGCGCGGAGTCTGGGGTTGGAATTCGATGAATCTGGTTCACTCGAATCCGGTACGCTGAGAGTTTACGTAGCTCACAACGATTATGAATCTGATTCGCCTGATAGGTCAGATTTCGTTTCGTGGTCCTCGGTGGCGGAGTTTGAGTATGTACCTGGAGGGGATGGAGAGGTGTACATAAATGCCCTCGGTGAGTGTCTGATAGCCTTGTGGAACGCGGGATTTCGGGCCATCGCAGCTTGCGCCTTCGAAGATCGCTTGCCGCATGGCGGGGGAGCGGATTTCCTGCCCTGAAAAACGGCTACAATACGACACAACCGTGAAGCCTCTGGTCACCACTATCCTCTGCGGATGCTGGATGCGGGGTCGTTCCCGTGGTCCACGCGGGGGCAGCGTTCAGAGGGTGCAGCCCCCAGTGCCGATGTCTTTGACGAGACCTCACTCCCGCCCCGACGTCACCGCCGCCAGCACTCCCGCCCCCACCGCCGCGATCAGCAGCGGCGTGCCCAGGTCGCGGTGGACGACCCGCCACGCGCCGAGAACCGCAACCGCCGGCATCGCGAGGACGGATGCCGAGGAGACGCGGGAGGGATCATCAGGTGAGCGATGATCGCAGTCCGGTTCACTTTCGTCAGTGGACTATGGTGGAGCTCGCTTGGGAGTGTTCACCCGCAGCCGGTGGCCTTCGCCCGGCCAACAGCGCGACCAACCGCACCAGACGTCCACCCGGGGAGATGGCGAGTTCGGCCACGAACTCGCCCAACCCGGGGAAGCAGTCGTAAAACACGCCCTTGCGCCGCGTGGGCCCCTCTGTAGACGTCAGGGGCCCCGTTCCTGCCCCGAAGTAACCACCGCCAACACCCCCGCCGCCACCCCCGCGATCAGCAGCGGTGTGCCCAGGTCGCGGTGGACGACCAGCCAGGCGCCGAGGACCGCGCCCGCCAGCATCGCGAACACGGATGCCGTGCGGCGGGGGGAGCGGTGGCCGGAGCCGCCGCCCGCGCGGGAGTCGGAGGCGAGGCCCGTCAGGGTCATCGTGAGGACCGTCGTCGTCAGGTCGGCCACGCCCAGCTTGCGGACGGTGGCGTTGCGCAGGCCCATCGCGAAGGCGGTCAGGGCGATGAGCGCGTACGTCGTGGTGGTGGCGTCCGGCACGGTGAACGCCACCACCGCCGAGGCTCCGACCAGAAGCGCCTCCGCGGTCAGCGTGACCCGTGCCCAGGTGCGGCGCGAGCCGCCGCCGTAGCGGACCGCGACCCGGCCGCCGGTCAGCGCGCCCACCAGGAAGCACACCAGTGAGGTGAGGGTGTGCGGCACCGAGAAGCCCGGGGCGCCGGCGGCGGCGAAGCCGAGGACGACCACGTTTCCGGTCATGTTGGCCGTGAAGACGTGCCCGAGCCCGAGGTAGCTCACCGCGTCGATGATCCCGCTGACCACGGTCAGCCCCAGCAGCACCGGCACCAGGGGCAGCCCCCGCCCCTCGGGGTCGGCGTCGTCCGGCCGCGCGTCCTGTGCGCCCTCCGCTGTCATCGAACCTCCGGTCACCTGGACGGGCAGGGGTGTTCCCAAGTGCACCATGGAGGCGGGGGAGTCTCGGATGTCCGGGCGCCCCGCGTGTCCGTAGCGTCTGGGGCATGACGAAGCACATGAACAACACGCGTACAGCGCAGGGCGGTTGGCCGGTTCGGCGCGGGCTCGCCGCCTCGGCCGCGCTGCTGCTCGCCTCCCTCGCCGTCGCCCCCGCGGCGACGGCCGCCACGGCCGGCGGGGCCAGCGCCCCGTCCGTCGCCTCCGCCCACGCCGACAGCAGCGGCCGGGGCACGCTGCTGTCCGTCGTCCCGGTCGCCGCGCACAGCCGCGCCGGGGTCGTGCGGTACCTGGCCGCCCTGCCGATGGACACCGGCACCGTCCGGTACGGCGTACGGGCGTACCGGCTGACGTACCGCACCGTCGACCCCCACGGCCGCCCCACCACCGCCACCGGGCTGCTCACGCTCCCCGAGGGCGGCGGGCGGCGGCTGAGTCTGGTGTCGGACACGCACGGCACCATGGTCGACCGGGACTACGCACCGTCCGTGGCGGAGGACGGACGGGCGCAGTCGTACCTGTTCGCGTCGGCCGGGCACGCGGTCGCCGCGCCCGACTACCTGGGGCTGGGCAAGGGGCCGGGCGTCCACCCGTACATGGACACGCGCTCGGCGGTGACCGCCTCGGTGGACATGCTGCGGGCGGCCCGCACGGCGGCGTCCGGGCTCGGGCGGACCGTGACCGGGGACGTGTACGTGACCGGGTTCTCGCAGGGCGGGCAGGTCGCGATGGCGCTCGGCCGGGCACTCCAGGAGGGCGCCGACCGGCACTTCAGGCTGCGGGCGCTCGCTCCGGTCAGCGGGCCCTACGACCTGGCGGGCACGGAGACGCCGGCGCTCACCGACGGCCGGGTCAACGACATCAGCGGTGTGTTCTACATGTCGTACTTCCTCGTCGCTCAGAACCGGCTGCACCCCATCTACAAGGACCCCGCCGAGGCATTCCGCGCGCCCTACGCGGACCGGGTGGAAGCACTCTTCGACGGGCGGCACACCGAGGAGGAGGTGATCCCGCAGCTCGCGCCGAACGTGCGGGAACTGCTGACGGACCGCTTCTACGCGCAGCTCACCCACCCGAGCGGCGGACTCGCCGAGGCGCTGAAGGCCAACGACGGCACCTGCGACTGGAAGCCGGCCGTGCCGGTGCGGCTGTACGCGGGGAGCGGGGACACGGACGTCCCCATCGGCAACGCCCGCAGCTGCTCCCGCGCGCTGGCCGGGCACGGGGTGACGGCCCCGGTCATGGACCAGGGGCAGGTCGACCACGGCGGTTCGGCGTACGCGTCGCTGCCGAAGATCGCGCGGTGGTTCGGCGCGCTGGAGGACGGCCGCACGAGGTAGACCGCGGGGCAGGCACCGCGCGTGCGGACATGGTGAAGGCGGCGGCCCGGGGATCGGGGCCGCCGCCTTCACGACTGCCGTGCGGTGGCCTCCGCCGGGTGGATCGCACCCGGGGGCTCACACCGCGCGGTCGGCTCAGTACCAGCCGTTGGCCTGCCAGAAGTTCCAGGCGGCGGCCGGGCTGCCGTAGCGGGAGTTCATGTAGTTGAGACCCCACTTGATCTGGGTCTTGGGGTTGGTCTTCCAGTCGGCGCCGGCCGAGGACATCTTCGAGGCCGGCAGCGCCTGGACCAGACCGTAGGCGCCGGAGGAGGCGTTGGTCGCGTGCGGGTTCCAGCCGCTCTCGTGCTCGACGATGTGGCTGAAGGCGTTGAACTGGGCGTCGTCCGGGATCATCTGGTGCGCGATCGACTTCGCGTCGCCGCCCGAGCCCGTGGTGGCCGCGTGCGCGGGGGCGGCGGTGAGGGCCATGCCGACGGTGGCGGCGGCCACGGCGGCGGTGGAGAGGGCCTTCTTCGGAGTGGCGATGCGGCTGATGAAGGAGACGGACACGGAGAACCTCTTGCGTCGGGGACAGGGGGGCGCCGGCAACCGGAGCCCGCGGAAGCGGGGGAGGAGCTGCCTGGTGCCGCGACCCCGGGGGACCGTCGGCTCCTGGCGACGTCGTCCAGAGAAGCAGGCGCGAAATCCGTCCGCAAGCACCCCTTTTACTAGTGGTCGTCGCATCCTGGGTGATCCGTCCGCATGTGAGCGGGGTCTCAATGCCCAGGTGGACGCGCGTAGAGCCGCGTGCATGACAGCGAGGCGGGTCTACGGTCCGGCATCGTAGGTGAGCCACGTCATGTGGGACGCCTCACCGGGGCCGTCACCGAGGGGTCGGCG
Organism: Streptomyces sp. NPDC056160; assembly: GCF_042268205.1. Taxonomy (NCBI): domain Bacteria; kingdom Bacillati; phylum Actinomycetota; class Actinomycetes; order Kitasatosporales; family Streptomycetaceae; genus Streptomyces; species Streptomyces sp. NPDC056160. The sequence continues at coordinate 72,079 of NZ_JBHJUW010000012.1, read as the reverse complement.
GGGCTCACCGGCGGTTCACCGCCGGAGCCGGCCCGCGGGGCGTCGAAGGTGACCGGCGTCTCGAAGGCGGCCCGGCGGGTGGCCCGGCGCAGCGCCCGCAGCACCGCAGGGCCCACCACGAGGGTCAGGACGACCGTGACGACGGCCCGGCCCAGGTCCCAGCCGAGCGAGGTGGCCAGGCAGTACGCGACGAACCGGGCCAGGTTGGCGCCGACCGCCGCGTGCGGGTCGAAGGCGATGGAGGAGGCGAGGGTGCCCATGAAGGGCCAGCCCGCGAGGTTCATGACCGTGCCGTAGGCGAACGCGGCGAGGAACCCGTACAGCGCCAGCATCAGCAGTTCCGTACGGCCGCGCAGCCGGTCCGGGCCCGGCAGCAGACCCGCGCCCATGGTGAACCAGCCCATCGCCAGCATCTGGAACGGCATCCACGGTCCCACCCCGCCGGTGAGCAGCGCGGACGCGAACATCGTCACCGAGCCGAGCACGTACCCGAAGCCCGGTCCGAGCACGCGCCCGCTCAGCACCATCAGGAAGAACATCGGCTCCAGGCCCGCCGTCCCGGCCCCGATCGGGCGCAGCGCCGCGCCTGTCGCCGCCAGCACGCCCAGCATGGCGACCGCCTTCGGGCCGAGACCCGACTCCGCGATGGTCGCGGCGACGACGGCGACGAGCAGCACGAGCAGACCCGCGAAGAGCCAGGGGGCGTCCTGCGCGTGCGCGCTGAGCTGGGCGGTCGGCGGGGCCAGGAAGGGCCAGGTGAACGCGGCCACGCCGACGGCGCTGACCAGGGCGAGGGCGGCCAGCGAGCGGGGGCCGAGCCGGACGGCGCGCGCCTGGCGGACCGGCCGCGCCGCGGGGGGCTGGTCGGCGGGGGCCGGTGCGGAGGGGGCGGCGGGTGCGGTCATGCCAGCGCCTCGCGGACCTGGGAGACCGTGAGCCAGCGCTGCGGGGCGAGGATCTTGGTGACCTGCGGGGCGTAGGACGGGGAGGAGACGACCACCTCGGCCATGGGGCCGTCGGCGATCACCTCGCCCTCGGCGAGCAGCACGACGCGGTGGGCGAGTTCCGCGGCCAGTTCCACGTCGTGCGTGGCCAGCACGATCGCGTGGCCCTCGGCCGCCAGGTCGCGCAGCACGGCGACCAGGCGGCCCTTCGCGCCGTAGTCCAGGCCGCGGGTCGGCTCGTCCAGGAGCAGCAGCGGCGGGCGCGCGGCCAGGACCACCGCGAGGGCGAGGGCGAGGCGCTGGCCTTCGGACAGGTCGCGCGGGTGGGTGGCGTCGGCGACGCCGGGCAGCAGCTCGCGGACCAGGGCACGGCAGGTGCCGGGCGCCGCGTGCGCGTCCCGGTCGGCCGCCTCGCACTCGGCGGCGACCGTGTCGGCGTACAGCAGGTCGCGCGGCTCCTGCGGGACCAGGCCGACCCGGCGCACCAGTTCACGCGGCGAGGCGCGGTGCGGCACCGTCCCGCCGACGCGGACCTGTCCGCCGCGCGGCTCCACCAGGCCGACCAGCGAGCCGAGCAGCGTGGACTTTCCGGCGCCGTTGCGGCCCATGAGCGCGATGGTCTCGCCGGGCGCCACGGTCAGATCGACGTGCCGCAGCGCCTGCACACCGTCGCGGCGGACGCTGAGCGAACGCACTTCGGCGACGGGGGCGCCGGGGGCGGAAGGCTCCGCCGTCGTCGTTCGATCGCGCCGCAGGAGCGTACGGAGTCCCGGTCGCCGGGTGGTCTCAGGCGTTACGGGTGGTACGGGGGTGCCGGGCGCCGTGGGCGCGAGCGGCGCCGGGGCGGGTGCGTGGCCGGTCAGGCGGTCGCGCAGGTCCGCCGCGCGGCGCCGGGCGTCCCGTACCGTCAGCGGCAGCGGCGCCCAGCCCGCCAGCCGGCCCAGCTCCACCACCGGCGGGCACACCGGCGAGACGGCCATGACGTCCGCCGGGGCGCCCAGCAGCGGGGCGGCGCCCGGCTCGGGCAGGAGGACGACCTGGTCGGCGTACTGCACGACCCGTTCCAGGCGGTGCTCGGCCATGAGGACGGTCGTGCCGAGGTCGTGCACGAGGCGCTGGAGGACGGCGAGGACCTCCTCGGCGGCGGCCGGGTCGAGGGCGGAGGTCGGCTCGTCCAGGACGAGGACCTTCGGGTGCGGGGTGAGCACCGAGCCGATCGCGACCCGCTGCTGCTGGCCGCCGGAGAGCGTGGCGATCGGACGGTCCCGCAGGGCGGCCAGGCCCAGCAGGTCCAGGGTCTCCTCCACCCGGCGCCGCATGACGGCCGGGGCGAGGCCCAGCGACTCCATGCCGTAGGCGAGTTCGTCCTCCACCGTGTCGGTGACGAAGTGGGACAGCGGGTCCTGCCCGACCGTGCCGACGACGTCGGCCAGTTCGCGCGGTTTGTGGGTGCGGGTGTCGCGGCCGGCCACGGTGACCCGGCCGCGCAGGGTGCCGCCGGTGAAGTGCGGCACGAGCCCGCTCACCGCGCCCAGCACGGTGGACTTGCCGACCCCGGACGGGCCGACGAGGAGGACGAGTTCGCCCTCGGGCACCTCGAAGTCGACGGCGCTGACGGTGGGTTCGGCAGCGCCGTCGTACGTCACGGAGACGTCCTCGAAACGGATCACGACGACTCCTTGCATGAACCCTTGCGGGAATCCCCGAGGGGGTCCTTGGGGGCGTTCTGGCGTGCGGAGGGACCCGAGGGTGCCACGAACGCGGGGACCAGGCCCAGCAGCACGGCCGCCGCGGGCCACACCGGCAGGGTGGGGGCGACAAGCGGCACCACACCCGGGTGCAGGGCCTCCGGGTCGCGGGCGGCGGCCAGCGTCAGCAGTGCAGCCACGGCCACGCCCGAGCCGGCCACCAGGCAGGAGCGGGGGTTCCAGGTGTCGGGGCGGTAGCGGGTGCGCACCGAGCGCCGGCCGCCCAGCCAGAGCCCGGCGAGCGCGGCGGCGAGCCCGGCCAGCAGCACCGGCAGCCCGTAGCTGCCGCCCTCGGCGGTGAGCAGCCCGTACGTTCCCGCGCAGACCCCGAGCAGGCCGCCCAGGGTGAGGGCGGCGGTGGTGCGGCGCACGGCGGGCACGACCTCGGCGGTGCGGCCGTAGCCGCGGGCGTCCATCGCGGCGGCGAGCGCCACCGAACGCTCCAAAGCGCCCTCCAGGACCGGCAGTCCCACGTGCAGCAGGCCGCGCACGCCCCGGTCGGGCCGGCCGCGCAGCCTGCGGGCGGCCCGCAGCCTGCGGCCGTCGGCCACCAGGTGCGGGGCGAACGTGAGCGCGACGACGACGGCCACGCCCGTCTCGTAGAGCGCACCGGGCAGGGACTTGAGCAGCCGGGCCGGTGCGGCCAGCGCGTTGGCGGCGCCCACGCAGATCAGCAGCGCGGCCAGCTTCAGGCCGTCGTAGAGGGCGAACAGCAGTCCCTCGGCCGTGACCCGGCCGCCCAGCCGGATGCCCTGCGCCCAGTGCGGCAGCGGGACTTCGGGGAGGGTGACGAGCACGTGCGTGCCGGGGATGGGCGAGCCGAGGACCACGGTGAAGAACAGCCGGACGGCCAGGACGGCGAGCGCCAGCCGCAGGAAGGCGCTGTAGGAGCGGGCCGAGGGGGTGTTCGGACGGCACGTGACCACGACGTAGCCGGAGACCGCGAGGAGCAGGGCGAGCAGGAGCGGGTTGGTGGTGCGGGTGGCGCCGGTGCCGAGGGCCAGCGCCCACAGCCACCAGGCCCCCGCGTGCACACCGGGTCCGGAGCGGTGGACGCGCGGACCGGCCAGGTGGGCGCGCGGGCCGTCCAAGTGGCCGCTGGGGCCGGCCAACTGGGCGCCCGGACCGGCCAGGTGGGCGTCCGGGCCGGGCCGGCGCGTGCGGGGGCCGGTCCGGTGGACGCGCGGACCGGACCGGCGGGCGCCCGCACCACCGGCCCCGGCCCCGTCACGCATTCCTGCGCCGCCGGGCCTGCCAGAGGGCCGCCCCGGCGAGGACGACGACCAGGGCGCCGCCCGCGATGAGGCCGACGGACGGGCCGCCGTCGCCGTTCCTGGCGGCCGTGCCGGCAGTGCCGGCCGTGTCCGGGGGCGGTTCGCTGCCCGGGGCCTTCGCGCCGCCGTCCGCCGCGACCTGCTCGCCGCAGCCCTGGCGCGGGTATCCGGAGATCGCGCACAGCAACGCGTTGGTGTCGTACCGCAGGGGCTTGGCGACGGCCGCGAGGGCCTCGGCCGTGGTGGCGTCGGAGGGCACGCGGGCGCAGGCCGTGCGCGGGGCGGGCGGGGTCTCGCCGGAGGGCGCGTCGGCCTGGGCGCCGAAGTCGAGGACCAGCGCGACGCGCTTGCTGCCGCCCCGCGCCGGGGTGCCGGAGCAGATGGCCGCGAAGTCCGCCGTCCCGCGAGGCTTGGCCGCGTCCTTCGAGTCCTGGCTCACCGCGAAGCGGAAACCCTGCACGTCACCGTCGGCGGGCCGGGCCGTGGACGGCCCCTGCGTGGCGTACGTCCAGCTGCCGCCGTCGCGGTCCCAGAAGGACCAGTAGCGGTACCCGGCCGCCTGGGCCGGGCTGACGGCCGCCGACAGCAGGACGACGGCGGCCAGGAGCAGCGCGGACAGCAGGGACGTGCCCGGCAGGGCGCTCAGGCGGCGGCGTATCACGGCTGCTGCCTCTTGGCACGGCTGCCGCGCATGCCCAGCCAGGCGACGGCACCGAGGACGACGACCAGGCAGACCCCGCCGACGATCCACCAGGCGGTGTGCGAGGAGTTGTCGCTCCGCTCCGTCGCGTCGCCGCTCGTGCTGCCCGTCGCGGCCTGCTGCGGCGCCGGGCCGGTCGCGTTCAGTGCCTTGACCAGGTCGAGGCCGCCGAAGGCGCGCGGGTCGGTGCCGGTGGCGTGGGCGGCGAAGATCAGCTGGGCGTACGCGGCCGGGCCGCTCTGGGCCGCCCAGGTCCCGGCGTTCTTCTCCAGCCACTCCAGCGGCTTGTGCGCCTGCCCGGCACCGCCCTGCGCGGCGAGCGCGACGACCGCGTCTGCGGTGTTGCCGTAGTCGGGCTGGGCGGTGGCGCCGGGGAGCGCGGAGGTGAGGTGGCCGTCCTTGGCGACGGCGTGCGCGAGGTAGGCGGCGCCGCCCGCGGCGGCCCGCGCGGGGGTGGCGGCACCGGTGTCGGTGCAGCGGGCCGCGTCGCCCGTCTTCCCCTGCGGTGTGGCGGCCAGTCCCTGACCGAGCGCGCCGACCACACCGGCGGCGGTCGCGTCCGCGTTGGCCGCGAGCTTGCCGTGCTTGTCCGGCTGGTAGGCGAACGCACCCGCGCCGTCACCCGTGCACGGCAGGGCCAGCTTCAGCAGGGCGTCGTAGGGGGACTTGCCGTCCTTGACGACGGAGGCGGGCTTCTCGCCCACGGCGGCGAGGGCGCCGACGACGACCGAGGTCGAGTTGGCGTCGCTGGGCCCGCCGGGCGTGTAGCCCCAGCCGCCGTCCTTGTTCTGCACGGACTTCAGCCAGGAGACGGCCTTGCCGGTCACGGCGTCGTGGCCGCCGAGCACGGCGAGCGCCTGGACGGCTGCGGCGGTGCTGTTGGAGTCGACGGCGGTCTTGGCGTCGCACGCCTTGGACGGGTCGGCGCGGAAGGGCGCGAACGCGCCGCTCGCGCACTGCTGCCCGGCCAGCCAGTCCACGGCCCGCGCGGCGGGCCGCACTCCCACGGTGTGCTGCGCGAGCAGCGCGAGGGACTGGCGCCAGACACCGTCGTACTTCGGGTCGGTGCTGCCGTACAGCCCCGGCGGGAGCGCGGGGGAGGCGGAGGGGGACGGGGCGGAGTCGGCGACGGCGGCCTGCGCCGGGACACCGATCACGGCGACGGCGGCGACGGCGGCCAGGGCCGCTGCGCTGCGGCGTATGTTCATGATCGGCGGAAGCCTCTCCCTGCGGGGAGCCGGACAGCACGGGACACCCCGGCGGCTCGGCTCCGTATCCCTCGACGGTGCCGTACGGCGGCGGGCTGCCGGCGTACGCGAGCCGCTCACGCGCGCGCCCGGGGCATTCCGGCTCGCCGCCACGTGGGCGGTCTACGGTTGCGGGTCAGCGCCGGATTCGCACCGGCTTCCCCCCGGACAGGCGTGAAACGACCGGGCCACTCTACCGGCCGGGCCGGGAGCGGCTGCGGGGCGGCTGCACGGGCCCGCGGCTACAGCTCGGGCGTGGGTCCGCCGAACGGCAGGCGCAGGGTCCGGGAGACCAGCAGCCAGTCACCCTCGCCGGTCCGGCGGAAGACGTCGGCGTAGTCACCGACCTGGACGGGCGGGTCGGGCGGCACCATGCCGTGGGCGGCGGCGTGGCCGTCGACGCGGTAGGTGGTGAAGTACGAGGTGGCCGTCGCCGTGTCCGCGGAGGCCACCGTGACGAGGACGTTGGACATCACGCGGCGCGAGAGCCGGCCCGCCGGGCGGGAGCCGAAGTACCTCCGCAGGGCGTCGCGCCCCTCCACCCGCCTGCCGTCCCCGGGCGGCGGCCACTGCCACACCCCGTCCGGGACGAACAGCTCGGCCACGGAGGCAGGATCGCCCAGGTCCAGGCGGTGGACGAAGTCGACGATCAGCCGTTCGCAGGCGTGTTCGGCGCGGAGGCGCTCAAGAGGGTCCATGTCCATGGGCCCTGCATAGCAGCCGCCGCATGGGCGCGGGCGCGCGAAAAACCTACGAGACGGGTTCCCTTCGCCGGTATGGTCCGGATCAGGTGATGGGGGTCGCCTTCCGGTTCTGCTGCGAACCTTCCGGCCTCTCAGCCCTACCGTCGACGTCGGCCCCAGCGGATGCCGTAGCGTCTCGCGGAAGTCGGCTACTCCGGTCGGACTCCCTCACTCGCCTCGTAGGCCCTTCCAGAATAGAACGCGCACAGCCTGACGCAATACCTGAAGCCGGAAAAATCCGACTGATCGCGCATACATCGGCATACCGGCTATTCGCGCTCGCCCCCGGTCAGGTCGATCAGCCGGCACACCGTCTCGATGTCGACCTGGACCTGCGCGATGGACGCGCGGCCCGAGAGCCAGGTGATCAGGGCCGAGAGCCAGGTGTGCTCGACGACCCGGACGACGGCGAGCTGCTCGGGGCTCGGGTCGTCCTGGCCCATCGCGTCCAGGATGATCGCCGTGGTCTGCCGGGAGACCTGGTCGACCTCGGGGCTCACGCTGCGGTCCGCGAAAGTCAGGGCGCGCACCATCGCGTCCGCCAGCTCCGGCTCGCGCTGGAGCGCGAAGAAGGCGCGCATCAGCGTCTCCGCCACCCGCTCGGCCGCGCTGTCACCGGCCGGTGGCCGCTTGCGCAGCGTGCCGTGCAGCCGCTCCAGCTGGTCCCGCATCGTGGCGACCAGCAGGTGCACCTTGGACGGGAAGTACCGGTACAGCGTGCCGAGCGCCACCTGCGAGGACTCCGCCACCTCCCGCATCTGCACCGCGTCGAAGCCGCCCCGGCAGGCCAGCTGCGCGCTCGCGCGCAGGATGCGGCGGCGGCGCGCCTCCTGCCGCTCGGTGAGCGGCGGCGCGTCCGACCGGGAGGTACTGGCTTGCGCAGGCATGGGTCGCGCTCCGTGGCAGTCGGTGGGGGCGGGGGATCGGACGGCGTGGCAGGGCTCCGGCCGTGGAGCGCCCGGCCGCGGCCGGAACAGGGAAGCGCCCGGCCAAGGCCGCAGGGAAGAGCCCGGCCGAGGCCATGGCCCGAGCCGTGGCGCGAATCACCCGCTCCCCGGCTCACAGCGCGGCTACCTGCCGGTAGATTCGAACCCTCCTGAACGATCAAGACGATCAAGTCTGAAACTTGTTCTAGATTAGCGTCCCGGCGTAATCTCGCGGGACGGTGCAGTCAGAAGGGGGCCCTAAGTGACCGCTGAGGCCAGTTGGGCCGGGTCCCCGGCGGACCCCGCCCAGGACGGCGGCCGAGCGCTCAGGATCGCGCTCCTCACCTACAAGGGGAACCCGTTCTGCGGCGGCCAGGGCGTCTACGTACGCCACCTCTCGCGCGAACTGGCCCGCCTCGGCCACCGCGTCGAGGTCATCGGCGCCCAGCCGTACCCCGTCCTCGACGAGGACGACGGCCACGCCGGCACGCTGCGCCTGACCGAACTGCCCAGCCTCGACCTCTACCGGCAGCCCGACCCCTTCCGCACCCCGAAGCGCGGCGAGTACCGCGACTGGATCGACGCGCTGGAGGTCGCCACCATGTGGACCGGCGGCTTCCCCGAGCCGCTGACCTTCTCGCTGCGCGCCCGCCGCCACCTGCGCGCCCGCCGCGGCGAGTTCGACGTCGTCCACGACAACCAGACCCTCGGCTACGGCCTCCTCGGCGACGTCGGCGCCCCCCTGGTCACCACCGTCCACCACCCCATCACCGTGGACCGACAGCTGGAGCTGGACGCCGCGACGACCCGCCAGCGGCAGTGGTCGGTGCGGCGCTGGTACGCCTTCACCCGGATGCAGAAGCGGGTCGCGCGCCGCCTGCCGTCCCTGCTCACCGTCTCCGGCACGTCCCGGCAGGAGATCGTCGACCACCTCGGCGTACGGCCCGACCGCATCCACGTCGTCCACATCGGCGCCGACACCGACCTGTTCTCACCCGACCCGTCCGTGCCGCAGGTGCCGGGCCGGATCGTGACCACCTCCAGCGCGGACGTACCGCTCAAGGGTCTCGTCTTCCTCGTGGAGGCACTGGCGAAGGTCCGCGCGGAACACCCCGGCGCGCACCTGGTCGTCGTCGGCAAGCAGCCCGCGGAGGGGCCGGTCGCCCGGGCCGTCGAGCGCTACGGCCTGAAGGACGCCGTCCAGTTCGTCAAGGGCATCTCGGACGCCGAACTGGTCGACCTGGTCCGCTCGGCCGAGGTCGCCTGCGTGCCGTCGCTCTACGAGGGCTTCTCGCTGCCGGCCGCCGAGGCGATGGCCACCGGGACACCGCTGGTCGCCACGACCGGCGGCGCCATCCCCGAGGTCGCCGGGCGGGACGGGGAGACCTGCCTGGCGGTGCCGCCGGGCGACGCGGGCGAGCTGGCCGCCGCCCTGACCCGGCTGCTGGGGGACCCCGCGCTGCGGGACCGGCTCGGCCGGGCCGGGCGCGAGCGCGTGCTGCGCCACTTCACCTGGGCCCGGGCCGCCGAGGGCACCGTGGCCCGCTACCGCGAGGCCATCGAGGGCGCCGCCCGCCCCACGCCCAGGTCCCCGTACCCCTCCGCGCCCGCCGCCGCCCACGACGCACCAGCGGCGGCGGCACCGCACGCACCAGCAGAAGACGCATACGAAAGCAGGGCCACGTGCTGACCGTCGACTTCTCCCGGTTCCCGCTCGCCCCGGGCGACCGCGTCCTGGACCTCGGCTGCGGCGCGGGCCGGCACGCGTTCGAGTGCTACCGGCGCGGCGCGCAGGTGGTGGCCCTGGACCAGAACGGCGAGGAGATCCGCGAGGTCGCCAAGTGGTTCGCGGCGATGAAGGAGGCCGGTGAGGCACCCGCCGGCGCCACCGCCACCGCCATGGAGGGCGACGCCCTCGCGCTGCCCTTCCCCGACGAGTCCTTCGACGTGGTCATCATCTCCGAGGTGATGGAGCACATCCCCGACGACAAGGGCGTCCTCGCCGAGATGGTCCGCGTCCTCAGGCCGGGCGGCCGGATCGCGATCACCGTGCCGCGCTACGGGCCCGAGAAGGTCTGCTGGTCCCTGTCCGACGCCTACCACGAGGTCGAGGGCGGCCACATCCGCATCTACAAGGCGGACGAACTGCTCGCCAGGATCCGCGAGGCGGGCCTGAAGCCGTACGGCACGCACCACGCGCACGCGCTGCACTCGCCGTACTGGTGGCTGAAGTGCGCCTTCGGCGTCGACAACGACCAGGCGCTCCCGGTCAAGGCGTACCACAAGCTGCTGGTCTGGGACATCATGAAGAAACCGCTGGCCACCCGGGTCGCCGAGCAGGCGCTGAACCCGCTGATCGGCAAGAGCTTCGTGGCGTACGCGACCAAGCCGCACCTGCCCCGGGCGGACGCCAAGTGACCACGCCCCGGACAGAACACCTGGTCCTGCCCGGGGTCCTCACCGCCGAGCAGGCCGCCGCGACCGTGGACGGCATCCTCGCCGCCCAGCGGGAGGACGGCGCCGTCCCGTGGTTCCGCGGCCACCACCTCGACCCGTGGGACCACACCGAGGCGGCGATGGCGCTGGACGCGGCGGGCGAGCACGAGGCCGCCGCACGCGCCTACGAGTGGCTGGCCCGGCACCAGTTGGGCGACGGCTCCTGGTACGCCGCCTACACCGACGGTGCCCACGACGACGTCACCGACCGCGGCCGGGAGACCAACTTCGTCGCCTACGTGGCCGTCGGTGTCTGGCACCACTACCTGTCCACCGGCGACGACACCTTCCTCGACCGCATGTGGCCCGTCGTCTACGCCGCCGTCGAGTTCGTGCTGCGCCTGCAGCAGCCCGGCGGACAGATCGGCTGGAAGCGCGAGGACGACGGGACGGGGACCACGGACGCGCTGCTGACCGGCTCCTCCTCCGTCCACCACGCGCTGTGCTGCGCCCTCGCCATCGCCGAGCAGCGCGAGGAGCCGCAGCCCGACTGGGAGCTGGCGGCCGGCGCGCTGCGGCACGCGATCCGCAGGCACCCGGAGCGGTTCCTGGACAAGGACCGCTACTCGATGGACTGGTACTACCCGGTGCTGGGCGGCGCCGTGACCGGCGTGGAGGCCAAGGCGCGCATCGAGGCGGACTGGGACCGCTTCGTCGTGCCCGGCCTCGGGGTGCGCTGCGTGGTGCCCAACCCGTGGGTGACCGGCGGCGAGTCGGCCGAACTCGCCCTCACCCTGTGGGCGGTGGGCGAGTCCGACCGCGCGCTCGACGTCCTGAAGTCCATCCAGCACCTGCGCGACGCGGAGAGCGGCCTGTACTGGACGGGCTACGTCTTCGAGGACGACGCCGTATGGCCGCGCGAGCTGACCACGTGGACCGCCGGGTCCCTGCTCCTCGCGGTCGCCGCGCTCGGCGGCCACGAGGCCACCTGCACGGTCTTCGCGCAGGAGGGCCTGCCCAGGGGGCTGGAGCCGGACTGCTGCGGCTGACGCCGGAGCCGGACCGCAGCGACGACTGACCGGGGCCGGACCGCCGCGACCGAGGACCGGCGGCCCGTCGTCCGTCCGGTCGTCAGCCCCGGTGGATGCGGTTGGCGATGGCGTGACCGACGAAGAGGTACACGACCGCGGCCAGGCCGTAGCCCGCGACCACCCGTGCCCAGGCCGCGTCGAAGGTGAACAGGTCACGGGACCAGCCGGCGAGCCAGTCGGCCGCGTGATGGACGAACCGCACCAGGTCGTTGGCCCGGTTCGCGTCCAACAGGTACATGAGGATCCACAGTCCGAGGATGACGGCCATGATGTCGGCGACCACCGCGATGACCGTACCGGCGGAGCCGGAACCCGTGCGATATCGAGGGGACATGCCCTTGCGTCTGGCCGCGCGTGCCCGGTTGAAACCCCGGCTGCCTACGGAAAGTCAGCCGCACCCCACGGAATGTGTCCTGTTTCGGTCTGTATGACGTGGTTCACACGGACCTCTGGAGTACCCGGAGCAACACCTTTCGGGAGGACACCGTGCCCGTACCGATACGGCGCCTCGCTGTGGCGCTCACCCTGTGCTGCGCCCTGCTCGCCGGCTCCACCACCGCGTGGGCCACGGGCCAGGGCGACGGGAGGCAGACCAGTCCCACGGTCGCGGTCGCCGCGGCCACGCCCAGCCCGAGCACCTCCGCCGAGCGGCAGAAGTTCGCCAAGACCCGCTTCGTGGCGAACGCGGGCCTCGCGGCCGGCGCGACCTACAAGTGGATCGTGAAACCGTACAAGGAAGGCAAGTTCAAGAAGGGCGCGAAGCACCGCAAGACGTCCCTCGCCAAGGCCGCCCTGGCCGGCGCGTTCACGTACAACCGGCTCAAGGCGGCCGAACGCAACGCCAAGGGCGACCCGACGCTGTCGAAGGCGCTCGCACCGCTCAGCGCGGCCATCGCCAACCTGAAGGACCTGCCGGCCAAGCTCCGCAAGGGCGACGGCTCGGCGGCGAACAGCTTCAACGACACCATCGGCAAGGTGAAGGACGCCGGTAAGAGCGCGGGCGCCCCGGTCAAGGACAAGGTGCCCACGCCCTCCGAGCTGAAGAGCGGCGCCCAGTCCGGCTCCTGACGGCCTTCGCCCGTCCCGAGCACGGCGACGGCCCCCCGTCCGCGAGGACGAGGGGCCGTGGAGCCGCAGAGCCGTGGCGGCCGCAGGGGCCGTCGGCTGTCAGCCGCGCTGGATGTTCGAGGTGTCCCGCAGGACACCCCGGCGGCCGTCCTGCATCTCGGTCAGCAGGCCCTGGCCGCGCTGCTCCACCGCCAAGTACCAGACACCAGGGGTCAGTTCGGCCATCGGCGTCGGCGCGCTGTCCTCCGCGAACAGCGGACGCGGCGCCGGCACGGCGAACCAGAACGGTGAGAAGGCGGGCGCCGGCTGCGCATCGCCGGCCGGGGCCGCGGCCGGAGTCGGCCCGCCCGGCTGCGGCTGACCGCCGAAGGACGCGCCGGCCTGCGGCTGACCGCCGTACGGCGACTGTGAAGCACCCGGGGCCCCGGGGTAGCCGTAACCGCCCTGCGGCTGCGCGCCGTAGGGGTGCGGGGCGACCGGCTTGGGCGCCGGGACGAGCGCGGCCTGGAGTGCGGGGACCAGCGGGGTGGCGATCGCCGCGCCCGCGAGGACGAGGGCCGCGATGAAGCCGAGGATCAGGCCCGAAGCCGCGGCGGTGGAGTCCACCAGGGTCCAGAACAGGATCCACGCCACGAGCACCGTGAAGGCCGTGCCCACCGTGCCCAGTTCGAGACCGGCCACCTTGCGCGGCTGGGGCAGGCAGCGCTGCACGACGACCAGAGCCGCACCGATCACCCCGCCCATGTAGACGCCGAGGCCCGTGCCGAGACCGTCCCAGGCGTTCTGGTTGAGGTAGGTGTCGTAGATGCGGAGGAACGACGCGATGAACAGCAACACCGCTGCTCCGATCACCACGCCGTCGCCCCGAGTGAGGGAGCGGATGTTCACTTCAGGTCCTTCAGGTCGTCTCGTCGTCGTAGAGGCGTCGCTGTCGCCAGGTCGCTGTTGTCGGGTCCTGGCGTGAAGCGCGGGGGTGGCCCCTGATCGTACGGGTGACACTATCGCCCGTACGGCGGACCTGTCCGCCGGGATGGGGACGCCGGTCACGACTGGCGCAGGAAACTCACGATTCCCTCAGACATTCCCTCCGCAGCCTTCTGCCGCCAGGCTCCGCTGGTCAGCAGCGACGCGTCCGTCCTGTCGCGCATGTTGCCGCACTCGATGAACACCTTCGGAACCGTTGACAGATTGAGACCCCCCAGGTCCTTGCGCGTGACGAGCCCGGTGCCGTCGCCCAGGTAGTTGGAGGGCGGCTCCCCGGTGGCCCGCGGGAAGGTGCCCGCGACCCGTTCGCCGAGGTCGTGGGAGGCGGCGGCGATCGGGCGGGTGTCGGCCGCGCCGTCGTGTACGGCCGCCGGGAGGATCACGTGGAAACCGCGGTTGCCGGCCGCCGACCCGTCGGCGTGGATGGAGATCGCCGCGTCGGCGTGTGCGGTGTTGCCGATCCGGGCGCGTTCGTCCACGCACGGGCCCCAGCCCGGGGAGCCGTCGTCGTGGGTCAGCTTCACCGTGGCGCCCTGCCGTTCCAGCAGGGTGCGCAGCCGGTGGGCCACGTCCAGGGTGAACCGGGCCTCGGCGTAACCGGAATCGGTGGAGGTGCCGGTGGTGTCGCACTCCTTCCAGTTGGTGCCGATGTTCACCTTGCGGTCGATCTCGGAGGTGTGCCGGAAGTTGCCGGGGTTGTGGCCCGGGTCGATGACGACGACCTTGCCCCGGAGGGAGCCCGGGGCGCCGCCGGCGGGCTTCCCGTCGTCACCGGAGGGCGCGGACGACGAAGTCGAGGAGGGGGACGACGAAGAGGACGGGGCGGCTCCGGCGGCTCGCCGCGAGCCGCCGCCCGCGTCTCCCGAGGCGCCCACCGCCTCGTACCCGAGCCAGCCCAGCAGCCCGCCGCACACCAGGGCGGCGGCGACGACGGCCGGCCAGCGCCGCGCGCGCCAGGGACGCCCGGGACGGCCGGGGTGATCGGGACGTGGGGGTTCGAAGCCGGGGCCTGCGTACGACACGACTGCGACTCTAACCTCGGACCGTGCCGGCCGGGCCGGCCGCGCCGGTTCGCCGCAGGACGCGCAGCGAGCCCGTCACCGACACCTCGGCGAACTCCCCGGACTCCAGGGCCCGCAGGTACACGCGGTACGGCGCCTGCCCGGTGAACTCGTCCACCGGGTCGGGGAACACGTCGTGGATGACCAGCAGCCCGCCCACGGCGACGTGCGGGGCCCAGCCCGCGTAGTCGGCGCCGGCGTGCTCGTCGGTGTGGCCGCCGTCGACGAAGACGAGCCCGAGCGGGGTGTTCCACACGGCGGCGACCTGCGGCGACCGTCCGACGAGCGCCACCACGTGCTCCTCCAGGCCGGCCCGGTGCAGCGTGCGCCGGAAGGCGGGCAGTGTGTCCATCAGGCCGATCTCCGGGTCGACCGTCTCCGGGTCGTGGTACTCCCAGCCGGGCTGCTGCTCCTCGCTGCCGCGGTGGTGGTCGACGGTGAGCGCGGTGACCCCGGCCTGCCGGGCGGCGTCGGCGAGCAGGACCGTGGAGCGCCCGCAGTACGTGCCGACCTCCAGCAGGGGCAGCCCGAGCCGCCCGGCCGCCACCGCCGCCGCGTACAGCGCCAGCCCCTCGTCCGTGGGCATGAACCCCTTCGCGGCCTCGAACGCGGCCAGGATGTCGGGCTTCGGTACCGCGGTCATGCGGCGGGTCCTTCCGGTCGTACGGGCGTTCCGGGCGCCCATGCTGCCGCACCCGCTGCCGGGCGGGCGACAGCGGGTGCGGGGGAAGGGGAGGGAGGGGGAAGGGGCGCCGGGCGTGCGTCAGGCGGTGACCGTCTCGGTCGGCAGGGACAGGTCGAGGTCGACCGGGCGGTCGTCGCCCGCGTGGGTCGCCGCGGAGGCGTGCGGGCCGTGACCGGAGGCGCGGGCGGCCAGGACGTAGGGGCCCTGGGCCGGGACCGCGAGGGTGTACCTGCCGTCCGCCGTCGAGAGGGTGGCGCCGGCCTGGCGGCCGTGCCGGTCGATCAGCGTGACCTTGGCGCGGGCGACCGGGGCGCCGGTGGCGTCCAGGACCCGGCCGCGGAAGCCCCGCAGCACCTCCTCGGCGTGCGCCAGGCCGGCGTCCTCCTCGCTGCTGGCGCGCAGTTGCGGGACGGTCGAACGGTTCGGCCGGGGCAGGAAGACGGCGAGCACCAGGCCGAGGGCGACGGCGGCGGTGGCGATCAGGAAGGAGACCCGGAAGCCGTGCATCGTCGGGACGGCGACGCCGTTCACGTGGTCGGCGGTGTTGGCCAGCACCATGCCGATCACGGCGCTCGACACCGACGTGCCGATGGACCGCATCAGCGTGTTGAGGCCGTTGGCCGCACCGGTCTCGGAGGCCGGGACCGCGCCGACGATCAGCGCGGGCAGCGAGGAGTAGGCGAGGCCGATGCCCGCGCCCAGCAGGACCGAGGTGAGCACCGTCTGCCAGGCCGCGCTCATCAGGCCGAGGCCGCCGCCGTAGCCGATCGCGATGATGAGCAGGCCGGTGATCAGGGTGACCTTGGGGCCGTAGCGGGCGGACAGGCGGGCGTAGACCGGCGCGGTGAACATCATCGTCAGGCCCAGCGGGGCCACGCACAGTCCGGCGACGACCATCGACTGGCCGAGGCCGTAGCCGGTGGCGGCGGGCAGCTGGAGCAGCTGGGGCAGGACGAGGGAGACGACGTAGAAGGCGACGCCGACCATGATCGAGGCGAGGTTGGTCAGCAGCACCTCGCGGCGGGCCGTGGTGCGCAGGTCGACCAGCGGGGCCTTGCTGCGCAGCTCCATCAGGCCCCACAGCAGCAGGACGACGAGCGCGGCGGCGAACAGGCCGAGCGTGGTGCCCGACGACCAGCCCCAGTCGCTGCCCTTGGTGATCGGCAGCAGGAACAGCACCAGTCCGGCGGACAGGCCGAGCGCGCCCGGCAGGTCGAAGGAGCCCTCGGCGCGCATGGGGGACTCGGGGACGGTGAGGAGGGTGAGGGCGATGGAGAGGACGCCGAGCCCGGCGGCGCCGTAGAAGAGGGCGTGCCAGTCGGTGTGCTGGGCGACCAGGGCGGCGGCGGGCAGCGCGAGTCCGCCGCCGACGCCGATCGAGGAACTCATCAGGGCCATCGCCGAGCCTAGCTTCTCGCGGGGCAGCATGTCGCGCATCAGGCCGATGCCGAGCGGGATCGCGCCCATGGCGAAGCCCTGGAGGGTGCGGCCGACGATCATGGTGAGCAGCGCACTCGTGAACGCGCTGACGAGCGCGCCCACGACCATGACGGCGAGGCTGGCTATGAGCATCCGGCGCTTGCCGTAGAGGTCGCCGAGGCGGCCCATGATCGGCGTGGCCACGGCGCCCGAGAGAAGAGTGGAGGTCAGGACCCAGGTGGCGTTGCTGGGAGAGGTGCCCAGCAGCTGCGGCAGGTCCTTGATGACCGGGACGAGCAGGGTCTGCATCACCGCGACAACGATGCCCGCGAAGGCGAGCACCGGGACGACGGCCCCGCTCGCGCTCCGGGTGGGCCGGCTGGTCGTCGTGAGCGTCATTGAGGGCGGCCTCCAGGCCTTGAGAAGAGGGATCGGCGGTCATCCGTGCGAAGTAAGTGCCGGGTAAACCTCGTACGCCCAGGCACCTATTCCGATGCTTTGGCGTACTAACGAATTCTTGACCGTTCCGAAAGAATCTGACTGGACGTCAGGTGAAGTGGCGGGGAGGCAGCGCCCGAGGGGGGCGGGGGGTGCGGAAGACGTAGGTCTCCGGGACCAGGCGGCCTGGCGCGAAATCCCGATGCAAGGGGCACGGGTGGCTTGAGACCATGACACTCATGCTCGAAGCCGCCGCCGGCCGCACCCAGGCCACCCGCCGCCGATCCCCCGCCCCGCCCACCTGGCTCGTCGTCGCCCTCGCCTGCGCCGGGCAGTTCCTGGTCGTCCTCGACGTGTCCGTCGTCAACGTCGCCCTGCCCTCGATGCGCACCGACCTCGGACTCAGCGGCCCGGGCCTGCAATGGGTGGTGAACGCCTACGCCATCGCGTTCGCCGGGTTCATGCTGCTCGGCGGCCGGGCCGGCGACCTCTACGGGCGCAAGCGGATGTTCCTGGTCGGGCTCGGCCTGTTCACCCTCGCCTCGCTCGGTGGCGGTCTCGCCCAGGAAGGCTGGCAGCTGCTGCTCGCGCGGGCCGTGCAGGGCCTCGGCGCGGCGGTGCTCGCCCCCTCCACCCTGACCCTGCTCACCGCCGCCGTGCCCGAGGGCGCCGCCCGGGCCCGGGCCATAGCCACCTGGACGGCGGTCGGCGCGGGCGGTGGCGCGGCCGGCGGCCTGGTCGGCGGGATCCTCGTGCAGGGACTGTCGTGGCGATGGGTGCTGCTGATCAACGTGCCGATCGGCGCCGTCGTCCTGGCGGGCTCGGCGTGCTGGCTGACCGAGAGCCGTGCGGGCGACCGCAGGCGGCTCGACCTGCCGGGCGCGCTGCTGGTCACGGCGGGCCTGGCCACCCTCGCCTACGGCATCTCGCAGACCGAGGCCCAGGGCTGGACCGCCGCGGCCACCCTGACCCCGCTGCTCGGCGGACTCGCCCTCGTCGCCGCCTTCCTCGCGGTGGAGGCGCGCACCGCCGCCCCGCTGATGCCGCTCGCCCTGCTGCGCGTGCGCTCGGTGGCGTCCGCGAACGCGGCGATGCTCGTCTCCGGCTCGGCGATGTTCTGCATGTGGTTCTTCATGACGCTCTACGCGCAGAACGTCCTCGGCTACTCCCCGCTGGACGCCGGACTGGCCCTCGTCCCCAGCTCCCTCGCCGTCGTCCTCGGCTCCAAGATCGCGCCGCGCCTCATGCGGGCGGCGGGCGCGCGCAACGTCGCCGTACTGGGCACGCTGGTGGCGGCGGCCGGGTTCGGCTGGCAGTCGGCGATGCGCGCGGACAGTGCCTACCTGACGGCGATCATGTTCCCCGGCATCCTGATGATGCTCGGCGCGGGCCTGGCCGGCACGCCGCTGGCCGCGCTGGCCACCTCCGGGGCCGCCCCCGGCGACGCCGGGCTCGTCTCCGGGCTCATCAACACCTCGCGCACGATGGGCGGTTCGCTCGGCCTCGCGGTCATGTCCACCCTCGCCGCGTCGCGCACGGCGGGACGCACCACACCGGTGGGCCTGACGGACGGCTACGCCCTGGTCTTCCGCACCGGAACGGCGGTTCTGCTCGGCGGAGCCGTGCTGATGCTGGCATGGCTGCCGCGCAGTGCTGGACGGGCGCTCGAGAAGCGGGCGGCGGGCTGAGCGGCCGAGGGCCGAGGGTCGAGAGCTGGGCGGCTGAGGGCTGAGCGGCCGAGGGCCGAGGGTCGAGGGCTGGGCGGCTGAGGGCTGAGCGGCCGAGGGCAGAGGGTCGAGGGCTGGGCGGCTGAGGGCTGAGCGGCCGAGGGTCGAGGGCTGGGCGGCTGAGGGCTGAGCGGCCGAGGGCAGAGGGTCGAGGGCTGGGCGGCTGTGGGGAGAAAGAGGGCCCGGGGCGGCTCTGGCCGGTGCCGCGCAGGCCCTCGGCGCGCCCCCGGGCGCGACTTCCCCGCGCCGGCGACATGTTCTCCCACGGCCTCCGCCCCGGCCCCACGCCGCCCGGCACAGGCCCTCCGCGGACCGCGTCGAACACCCGACGAACCCCTTCTGACCTCGCCTTTCCCGGCGTACGCCGCTACTGTCGCGCGCGCCACCAAAACGGGCCCGGCGCAGGGCCCGGCGAGAGGGGAACCGCATGGACCGGGACATCCGTACCGTGGACGACGTACTGCGGCTGCTGGACGGGCTGTTCGCACCGGACGCCGACCGGTGGACGGACGGCGCGGCCGACTGGTGGGACGGCTTCTACGCCGACCGGGCCCGGCCGGTGCCGTTCTTCGCCGCCCGGCCGGACGAGAACCTGGTGGAGTGGTTGGACAAGGGGATGATCGGCGGGCGCCGCGCCCTGGACCTGGGGTGCGGGCCGGGCCGCAACGCGGTGCACCTCGCCACCCGGGGCTTCGAAGTGGACGCCGTGGACCTCTCGCCCGCCGCCGTGGCCTGGGGGAGGGAACGGGCGCGGGAGGCCGGTGCCGAGGTGCGGTTCCTGTGCGGGGACGCCTTCGGGGCGGCCGGGGACCGGCTCACCGGGTCCTACGACCTGGTCTACGACTCCGGCTGCTTCCACCACCTGCCGCCGCACCGCCGGATCAGCTACCTCACCCTGCTGGAGCGGGTCCTGGCCCCCGGCGGACGGTTCGCCCTCACCTGCTTCGCCGCGGGCGCCATGGGCTCGGAACTGTCCGACGCCGAGCTGTACCGCACCTCCCGGCTGCACGGCGGACTCGCCTACACCCCCACGTCACTGCGCCGGATCTTCTCCGGGCTGGGGGAGGTGGAGCTGCGCCGGATGCGCGACGAGGGGGACGGATCGCCGTGCTTCGGGGAGGACTTCCTGTGGACGGCGCTGTTCCGCAAGGAGCCGGCGGGTGCGGGTGCGGGTGCGGATGCAGGTGGGGGCGCGGGTGCCGAGGGCGGGGCCGAGTTCGGGGCCGAGGCCGGGACCTGACTCCGTCCCCGTCCCCGTCCCCGTCCCGTCCCCGCCCTCGTCCCTCTACAGCCACCCTTGCTGCCGGGCCTCGCGCATCGCCTCCATGCGGTTGCGGGTGCCGGTCTTGCCGATGGCCGAGGAGAGGTAGTTGCGGACGGTGGACTCCGACAGGTGCAGTTTCAGGGCGATGTCAGCGACCGTCGCTCCGTCCACGGACGCCTTCAGCACGTCGCACTCGCGGGCCGTGAGCGGGCTCGGACCGGCGCTGAGGGCTGCGGCGGCGAGCGCCGGGTCGACCACCGTCTCGCCCGCCAGCACCCGCCGGATCGCGGCGGCCAGCTCCTCCACCGGCCCGTCCTTGACGAGGAACCCCGCCGCGCCCGCCTCCATCGCCCGGCGCAGATAGCCGGGCCTGCCGAAGGTGGTCAGGATGAGCACCCGGCAGCCGGGCGCCTGCTCGCGCAGCTCGGCGGCGGCGTCGAGCCCGCTCCTGCCGGGCAGTTCGATGTCCAGCAGGGCCACGTCGGGACGGTGGGCCAGCACGGCGTCCACGATGGCGTCCCCCGCCGCCACCTGGGCGACGACTTCCATGTCCTCCTCCATACCGAGCAACAGGGCGAGCGCGCCCCGCATCATTCCCTGGTCCTCCGCGAGCAGGACGCGGACGGACTTGGCGGGCCGGTGGTCCCGAGGCATCTCGTTCACGTGCCAAGCGTATTGAGTCCACGTCCGTTGACCGCAGCGCGTTTGCCGACGTCGGTTTGTCGAGGTCGGTTTGTCGACGTCGGTTGGTCAACGTCCTTTGGCCGCCGTCTGTTAGCCACCGTTGGTTGGCCACCGTCCGTGGGCCAACGCTAGTTGGCAAACGTCAGTAGGCAAACGTCAGTAGGCAAACGTCAGTAGGCAAACATCGGTAGGCAAACGTCAGTAGGCAAACGTCGGTTGGCTGACGCCCGTGGTCAACCGACGTCGGCAAACGCCGGTTGGCCAACGGGTATTGGCCCGCCCCTGGCCCTGGGCCAACGTTGGTGGGCAAACCCCAGCTGGCCAACGGACGCTGGCCTCCTCCTCCGTCGGTGGCCGCCCCTCACCCCTCAGGCGTGCCCCCGCCGCCCGTCGTGGCGGCGGCCAGAGCCGCGGCAGTCAGGTCCTCCGTGCTGGTGGGGAGTTGCGCGGTGACCGTGAAGCCGCCGCGCGGTGACGGGCCGGCCCGCAGGGAGCCGCCGGCTGCCGAGAGGCGTTCGGTCAGGCCCTTCAGGCCGGTCCCGCCGATGCCGGGCGCGGCCGGCCGGGCGGGGGCGGCCGGTGGGCCGGAACCGTTGTCCGCGACCGTGAGGCGTACGTGTTCGGCCGCGCCGGAGACCGTGATCTCGCAGCGGTCCGCGGCGCTGTAGCGGACCGCGTTCGTCACCGCCTCGCGCACCACCCAGCCCAGCAGCGCCTCCGTCTGCGGGGTCAGGGGCGGTCCCGAGCGGCGTACGACGGGTTCGATGCCGGCGGCGGTCAGCGCCGAACGCGCCCGGTCCAGCTCAGTGCTCAGACTGCCCTCACGGTAGCCCGTGACCGCCTCGCGGATCTCGGTGAGCGCCTGCCGGCCGACCGCCTCGATGTCGGACACCTGCGTCAGCGCGGCGTCCATGTCCCGGGGAGCCAGGCGCCGGGCCGCCTCGGACTTCACCACGATCACCGACAGGGTGTGCCCCAGCAGGTCGTGCAGGTCGCGGGAGAACCGCAGCCGCTCCTCCTCCACCGCCCGCCGGGCCAGTTCCTCACGGGCCGCCCGCAGCTCCCGTACGGCCTCGCTCAGACTCAGTATCGCGGCCGTCACCATGGTCGACAGGAACGTGGCGTAGGCGATGTTGACGCCGTCCCAGCCCTCGTGGAAGGCGGCGACGAAGCCGGAGAACACCGCCAGCGACATGCCCGTCCGCCCCAGCCAGGGGCCCCGCATGATCGAACCGGTCGCCAGCCCCAGCAGCGGGAAGAACAGCAGCCAGTTGCCGCCGTAGCCGAGGCCCAGCGCGGTGGTGACCAGGCCCATCAGCAGCAGAGCCGCCCGTGTCGCGGTCGCCTCCCGCCGCTTCCTGTCGAAGGCGTTGAAGACGACGTAGATGTACAGCGAGTTGAAGACGAGCAGGCCCAGGCCGCCGATCCACGGGTTCGGGGTCCTGCCCTGGAAGATGTTGGAGAGCGAACCCAGCCCCATCAGCAGCCACGGCAGCAGGGCGAAGCCGGTGGGCGGCGGCCCCGGGTTCTCGGGTACCCGCCCGGCCTTCTGCGCGGCCTTCCAGTCGGCCTTCAGCTGCTCCTTGTTCTCCTTCCAGAGACGCTGCGCCTCCCGCGCCTCCCCGACGGCCTCGCGCCACGACTCCACCCGGCACGAGACACTGCGCGCCCACTTCATTCCGTTCCCCCGATCAGACGGTTCCCGCGTTGCGGCGGTACGACAGCACAGCGTACGAACCGAACGCGACGAGCCGGCCCGCCAGCACGAGGAGGGCACTCATGGCCGGGCATGCCCCTCGGTGATCGCGACGCCGACCTGCGCGAACCGGTTCGTCGGCGTGTACGCCGACACCGAGCGCAGCCGGCGCGGGAAGAGGCCGGCCGGGAACCACAGGCTCCCGAGCACCGCGAGCCCCAGGTTGCACACGATGTTCGCCCCGGCCGTGGTCCGCGAGGTCAGCCCGTAGCCGTTGCCCAGACCCAGCAGCGTGAACGGGATCGAGCCCAGCCACAGCAGCAGCGCCGTCAGCACCCACTGCCACACCCCCAGACGTACGCCGTTGACCAGGCCGCCCGCCAGCAGCACCGCGCAGACGGCGGGCAGCACCGTCACCGCCGCGCTCAGCGCCCGGCCGACGACCACCTCGTGCGGGGGCATCGGCGTCACCCTGAGCTGCCGCAGCCAGCCCAGTGCGCGGTCCTCGGCGACCCCGCCGCCGGTGTTGAGCGCGGAACCGACCGCGCCGTAGGCGGCCCATGCCCACCATGGCGGCCGTCCGCCAGGCCCGGTCGCCGTCCTCGCCGATGTTGGTGAACAGCAGGTACATCATCACCGGGACGGCGACCCCGCCGATCACGAACCCGGTGTCACGCAGCGTGCGGCGCACCTCCAGGCGCACGTAGTCCCACATCAGACCGTCTCCCGTTCGTGCGCAGCGTCGCCGTCGCCGTCGGCCGCGGCTGTGGTCAGTGCCAGGAACGCCTCGTCCAGCGAGGCCGGGGCGACCTCCAGACCGCGGATCGCACCCAGCCCGGCCAGGGCGACCACCGTCGCGTCCGGGTCGTCGGTGCGGCGGGCAGCGGATCGGGGTAGCGGCCCGCCACGAAGCCCACCAGTTCGCCGACCGTGACCCGCGGCACCGCCCGCCCCTCCTGGAGCATCGCCCCGACCAGCCCGACCAGCCCGACCAGCCCGACCAGCCCGACCAGCCCGGCCCGCACCGCCTGCTCGGGCGGCGCGCCGAACAGCTCCACCGAGCCCGCGTCGGGCGCGCTCAGCCCCAGCAGCAGCGAGATCGCCGTCGACTTGCCTGCGTCGATGGGGGTGCCCCCTGCTCTTTGGAGCTTGGGGGAGGCCAAGGAGGGCCACCGTCTCGCCGCGCATGATGTCGAGATCGATGCCGTCTACGGCACGTACCGCACCGTAGACCTTGGCCATCCCCCTGAAGGACAGGGCACTTCGTGTCTGTGTCATGACAGCGACGCTACGGACCCGGGCCGGGCCTGCGGCAGATGCGCTTGTACGGACTCGGACGGGACGTCCGCACCACCCCGGGCAGGACGAATGTCACGGCGACACCGGCGCCGCCACCCCCGCAACTGATTCCCCGTCAGGAACTTCGCGGGCCGGGAGCCCCGGGTGTACAGAGAGGCATGCCCATCGACGCAGCCCGCGCCCTCGCGGCCGCACCCCGCACCCGTGAGATCTCCTGGACGCCCCGGGACGTGCAGCTCTACCACCTCGGCCTCGGCGCGGGCGTCCCCGCGACCGACCCCGGCGAACTGCGCTACACACTGGAGACCCGGCTGCACGTCCTGCCCAGTTTCGCCACCGTCGCCGGCGGCGGCGCACCCGGCGTGATCGGCGCCCTGTCCATGCCCGGCATCGACGTCGACCTCGCCCGCGTGCTGCACGGCGGCCAGTCGCTGACCGTGCACCGCTCGCTGCCCGCCGCGGGCACCGCCACCGCCACCAGCCGGATCACCGCCGTCCACGACAAGGGAACGGCGGCCGTCCTCGTCCTGCGCACCGAGGCCACCGACCCCGGCGGACCGCTGTGGACAGAGGAGGCGCGGATCTTCGTACGGGGAGAGGGCGGCTGGGGCGGCGACCGCGGCCCCGCCGCCCGGCCGGAGGCGCCCGCGGGCGACCCGCTGCGCACCGTGGAGCGGCCGGTACGCGAGGACCAGGCCCTGCTGTACCGCCTGACCGGCGACCGCAACCCGCTGCACGCCGATCCCGCCTTCGCGCGGGCCGCCGGGTTCGACCGGCCGGTCCTGCACGGCCTGTGCACCTACGGCATGGCCCTGAAGGCGGTCGTCGACACGCTGCTCGACGGGGACGTGACCCGGGTGCGCTCCTACGGCACGCGCTTCGCCGGGGTGGTGTACCCGGGGGAGACCCTGTGCGTACGCATGTGGCCGTCACCATCCCTGCCACGGTCGCTGTCGCCGTCTCTGCCGTCGCCGTCGCCGTCGTGGGGGTCGGCGTCGGCGTCGGGTTCGACGTCGGGGGCGGGCAGGGTGCGGGTGGTGGTGAGCGCTGTGGAGCGTGAGGACGCGCCCGTGCTGGCCGACACGGTCGTCGACCACGACTGAGCGGGCGGCCCGCCGACCGGACCGGGATGCGGAACGGCCCCGTCCTCCTGAAAGGACGGGGCCGCGCGCTTCGCTCTCCGCGCTGTCAGGCCGCCACTTCGGTCTGCTCCTCACCCGTCTTGCGGTGCCGGCCGCTGGGGGCCGTCTCGCCGTCCCGGGAGGAGACCGGACCGCGGTGCTTGCCGTGGCCCTTGGCGTCCTCGACATCGGTCGTGAGCTGCTGGGTCGTGCTGGCGTCGGTCATCGGAAAGAACTCACCCCGTCAACATCATCTTTCGTACAGCCGGGCGAGTGTAACCGGCACACCTCGGGCGAAATCCAGGCGGCCACGCCAACCGGCACGAGTTCGTTACCTGCCCGCTACGCGCCCTGTCACCGGGCCCGTCATCCGCCCTGTGCGCGCGGCCTGTTGGAGGGTCACGGGGCGGGGGACGACCGGTGTCGGAGGCTCCGGTTCCGGGGGCTGGGGGAGGCCGTCGGGCGGGAGCGGGGCGGAGGTCGGGAGGGCGGCGGAGGGGTGCGTGGCCTGCGCGTTCGCCGTGTGCGGGCCGACCGTCTGCTGGTGCGGACCCTGCGGTGTCTGCGAAGGCTGTGGCGCGTGTGAGTGCTGTGGCGCGTGTGAGTGCTGGGGTGCATGCGAGGGCTGTGGTGCGTGCGAGGGCTGTGCTGCCCGCGGGGTCTGCGCGGGCGGCACGGGGTGTGGGTTGCCGTCGCCGGGGTCGGTGTCCCACGGCCCGCCGTCCGGGCCGCCCTCAGGTCCGCCGTCCGCTGCGCCCGCCGGGGCCGGGAGTGCCGACGCGCGGCGCACCGGCACCCACCGTGCCCCGCGGATCCCCGGGGACGCCCGGCGGGCCGCCGGGAACGGCACCGGAAGGGGCGCGAGGGCGGGAGGCATGGGCCCGGGGCGGGCGGCCGGAGCAAGAGCCGCCGGAAGAGGCGACGGAAGGGCCGGCGGGGGGACCGGGGGGAGGGCCGGCGGCAGGGGGCCGGGCAGGGCCGCCCGCGCGTCCGCCGGTTCCCTCGCCGAGGCGGTCCAGCGCGCCACCCCGCACGGCACCGCGCCCGTGCTGAACGGCAGCCGCAGCGTGCCC
The DNA here is from genome assembly GCF_042268205.1 of Streptomyces sp. NPDC056160. Classification (NCBI taxonomy): domain Bacteria; kingdom Bacillati; phylum Actinomycetota; class Actinomycetes; order Kitasatosporales; family Streptomycetaceae; genus Streptomyces; species Streptomyces sp. NPDC056160. The sequence goes on along the minus strand of NZ_JBHJUW010000012.1, from coordinate 46,451 downwards.
CCGTCCGTCCACACCCCGGCACCGGTCAGCCACCCCTCGGGCGCGGACACGTGACGTAGCCGCCGCTCCGCGGGCCGCCACACGCCGACCCAGTCGCCGAACGGGCCGTCGCAGCGCAGCGCCACCGCGCACTGCTCAGGAGTCAGCACCTGCCCCGGCTGGACCGCGAACGGCGTCACCACGCAGTCGGGCAGTTGCAGGCACCGGGGGAACCGGACCGGCAACGTGCTGCCGAGCACCCCCCACCCCAGCCGGGCCCGCCCGGGGGAGGGAGCGTCCGAGCGGATCAGCAGCAGCCCGCTGTCGGGGTCGGCCAGGAGCAGCCGGTCGTCGCTGTGCGGCGCGATCTGGAGCAGCGGCGACACCTCTCCGCCACCTCCGAGGTCCACCGCGACCGCTTTGGTACGCCCGCCGGTCCGCCGGTCCAGGGCCAGCATCCGCCCCGCCCGGTCCAGCCAGACCCCGCCCGAGCAGTGGCCCGGCACCTCGGCCAGCAGTTCGGGCCCGAAGGCGCCGCCCGCCACCAGCCACACGGCCGAGGACAGGGGTCCCACCGCGAGCGCGTACGCCCGCTCGCCGCCGGGTGCGCAGGGCAGCAGCCGCATCCGGGTGCGGTCCGGGCACTCGACGGCGCCCAGCGGCAGTTCGCCGGTGCCTGGGTCGGTGGGGTACAGCAGGGAGAAGGTGTGGCGGCCCTCGACCAGGCGCCGGATGAGGACCCGGCCGTCGCTCATCGGCTGCACCTCGGTGCCGGGTTCCTCGGGCTGGTCGGCGGGCAGCGGCACCGCGTACGGCTCGGGACCGTCCAGCGTCCAGCGCTCGGGGTACCAGGAGCCGCCGCTGCGGGTGAGCCGGGCGGCGTACGCGCCGTCCACCGTGATCGCGCAGCCCGCCGCCGGTCTCGCGCCGTCCTCGCCCGCCGCCGAAGGCGGTGGGGCGCCCTCCTGTTCAAGTGCTGCCGAGAGCCCCGGAGAGGCACAGACTGTCATCGCTCGGTCACCTCCTGTGAGGACGCTAGTTTTCGTACGCACAGGCGGAGGACCGGCGGGCGGGCGCTTCACACATACGGGTGGCCCAGGAACGATTCGCCTGAGAAGAGCGGAACGTTTGTGCTGAAGGAAAACGAAACTGCTGTGCGACCCCGAGCCCCGGACGGACCCCCGACGGGACCGACCCCGTCGGGACCCACCCTGATGGGACCGGGCCCCGACGGGCCCCGGACGGACCCCCGGACCGGACGCGGCGTGGCCCGGCCGGGCTCCGGATGGGCTCCGAGCGGAAGCGGGGCGGGCTCCGGGCGGAAGCGGAGCGGAAGCCGGGCAGAACCCTGACGGGATCTGCGGGCCGGCCCCCGACCTGCTCCGACCGACCCCGACCGCGCCCCCACCGGACCCCGACGGAACCACCACGGGACCCCCGGGCCGGACCCCGGCCCGGACGGCTCCCCCCGAGGCGGCGGCACCGGTTCAGCCGCGCCGAACACCCAGGTAGCCTTGCACCCGTGCCCCGTCTGTCTGAAGTCATCGCCGCGCTGGAGACCCTGTGGCCCGCCGAGCGGGCCGAGTCCTGGGACGCGGTCGGCACCGTCGCGGGCGACCCCGGCCAGGAGGTCGGCCGGGTCCTGTTCGCCGTCGACCCGGTCCAGGAGATCGTCGACGAGGCGGTGAAGCTGGGCGCCGACCTGCTCGTCACCCACCACCCGCTCTACCTGCGCGGTACGACGACGGTCGCGGCCTCCACCTTCAAGGGCCGCGTCGTGCACACCCTCATCAAGAACGACATCGCGCTGCACGTGGCCCACACCAACGCCGACACGGCCGACCCGGGCGTCAGCGACGCCCTCGCCGGGGCGCTGGACCTCAGGGTCGTACGGCCCCTCGTCCCGGACCCGGGCGACCCGCAGGGCCGCCGGGGACTCGGCCGGGTCTGCGCACTCGACCACCCGCTGACCGTGCGCGAACTGGCCGCCCGCGCCGCCGAGCGGCTGCCCGCGACCGCGCAGGGCATCCGCGTCGCCGGCGACCCCGAGGCGGTCGTCCGCACGGTCGCCGTCAGCGGCGGCTCCGGCGACAGCCTCTTCGACCACGTACGGGCCGCCGGCGTGGACGCCTTCCTCACCGCGGACCTGCGCCACCACCCGGCCTCCGAGGCCCGCGCCCACAGTCCTCTCGCGCTGCTCGACGCGGCGCACTGGGCCACGGAATGGCCCTGGTGCGAGCTGGCCGCAGCACAGCTCGACGAGATCTCCGACCGGCACGGATGGGGCCTGCGCGTCCACGTCTCCAAGACGGTCACCGACCCCTGGACCGCCCACGCGGCGTCCACCGCCACCACCGACGAAACACCGGGAGCCCCCAACTGAACGCCGCGCCCGCCGACCAGATCCGACTCCTCGACGTCCAGGCCCTCGACGTCCGCCTGCAGCAGCTCGCGCACAAGCGGAAGTCGCTGCCCGAGCACGCCGAGATCGAGTCGCTGACCAAGGACCTCACGCAGCTGCGCGACCTGCTCGTGGCCGCGCAGACCGAGGAGAGCGACTGCGCCCGCGAGCAGACCAAGGCCGAGCAGGACGTGGACCAGGTGCGCACCCGCGCCGGCCGCGACCAGCAGCGCCTGGACTCCGGTGCGGTCACCTCCCCGAAGGACCTGGCCAACCTCCAGCACGAGATCGCCTCCCTCGCCAAGCGCCAGGGCGACCTGGAGGACGTCGTCCTGGAGGTCATGGAGCGCCGCGAGTCCGCGCAGGAGCGGGTCGCCGAGCTGACCGAGCGCGTCGGCTCCGTCCAGGCGAAGGCCGACGACGCCGCCGCCCGCCGTGACGCGGCCTTCGAGGAACTGGACGGCGAGGCCGCCTCCGTGACCAAGGAGCGCGAGGTCGTCGCCGCCTCCGTCCCCGCCGACCTGCTCAAGCTGTACGACAAGCTGCGCGAGCAGCAGGGCGGCATCGGCGCGGCCAAGCTGTACCAGCGCACCTGCCAGGGCTGCCGCCAGGAGCTGGCCATCACCGAGCTGAACGAGGTCCGCGCCGCCGCCGCCGACACGGTCGTGCGCTGCGAGAACTGCCGCCGCATCCTGGTGCGCACCGCCGAGTCGGGCCTCTAGGCGCCGAAGGAGCCGCGGACGTGCGGGAGTTCATCGTCGAGGCCGACGGCGGGTCACGGGGCAACCCGGGGCCCGCGGGCTACGGTGCGGTCGTGCTCGACGCGACGACGGGCCAGGTGCTGGCGGAGGCCGCGGAGTACCTGGGCACCGTCACCAACAACGTCGCCGAGTACCGCGGCCTGCTGGCCGGCCTGCGGGCCGCGCACGGCCTGGACCCGGCGGCGACGGTGCACGTCCGCATGGACTCCAAGCTCGTCGTCGAGCAGATGTCCGGCCGCTGGCAGATCAAGCACCCGGCCCTGCGACCGCTCGCCGCCGAGGCCGCCCGCGCCCACCCGGCCGAGCGGGTCACGTACGAGTGGATCCCGCGCGAGCGCAACAAGCACGCCGACCGCCTCGCCAACGAGGCGATGGACGCGGGCGCTCGGGGCGAGCAGTGGTCGCCGTCGACGTCCACGGCGGAACTGGACGCGGGGACGCGGGCGGCGGAGGCACCGGCCGCCGCCGCACGACCCACCACGACGGCCCGCACGAACACATCGAACACGTCGGACGCATCGGACGCGTCAGGTGCATCGGGCGCGGCACCCGCCTCGGACGCCGCGGGTACGGCGATGTCCGGCGCCGTCGCCGACAGGCCCGGCACCGCCGGGGCGCAGCCCCCCGCCACCGATGAGGAGGGCGTCGCGATCGGCACCGGGCCCGCAGGCGCCGCCTCAGGCCCGCGGGCCGCAGGCGTGCCGGGGCCGGCCGCTGCCGAAGCGCAGGATGCCGGTGGCGCTCAGGCCGTCGCCGCAGACGCGGAAGGCGCCGCCTCCGGCGCGAAGGCCGACGCCGACGCGCGAACCGCCGCCGATGTACGGGCTGACGCCGATGTACGGGCTGACGCCGACGTGCGGGCCGACGCCGACGTGCGGGCCGCGCGGGCGGTCTCCGGCGCGCGGGCCGCCGTCGCCGGGCCGAGACCGGACGCTGCAGAGGCGCAGCAGGCCGTTGCCGCGCCTGGGTGGGCGCCCGCTGACCTGGGGGCGCCGGCCACGCTCGTGCTGCTGCGCCACGGGGAGACGCCGCTGACCCCGCAGAAGCGGTTCTCCGGCAGCGGCGGCACCGATCCCTCGCTCTCCGCCATCGGTCGCGAGCAGGCCGAGAAGGCGGCGCGGGCGCTGGCCCGGCGCGGCACGATCCAGGCCGTGGTGTCCTCCCCGCTCGCCCGCACCCGCGAGACCGCCGCGATCGTCGCCGCCCGCCTCGGCCTTGCGGTGGCGGTCGACGACGGGCTGCGCGAGACCGACTTCGGGGCCTGGGAGGGGCTCACCTTCGCCGAGGTGCGCGAACGCCACCCGGCCGACCTGAACGCGTGGCTGGCCTCCCCGGACGCCGAACCCACCGGCGGCGGCGAGAGCTTCACGGCGACCGCCGTGCGGATCGCCGCGACCCGGGACCGGCTGGTCACCGCCCATGCCGGGCGCACCGTCCTGGTCGTCACCCATGTGACGCCGATCAAGACGTTCGTCCGTCTCGCCCTCGGCGCCCCGCCGGAGTCCCTGTTCCGCATGGAACTCTCGGCGGCCTCGCTGTCGGCGGTGGCGTACTACGCGGACGGCAACGCGAGCGTCCGGCTCCTCAACGACACGTCCCACCTGCGCTGAGCCCCGCCGCCTCGCGGGCCAGCCGTTCGATCCGGGGCCAGTCGCGGGCGGCGAGCGCGTCCGCCGGGACCATCCAACTGCCGCCCACGCAACCGACGTTGGGCAGCGCCAGGTACTCGGGGGCGATACCGGGCCCGATGCCCCCGGTCGGGCAGAAGCGCGCCTGGGGGAGCGGACCGGCCAGCGACCTCAGGTAGGCCGTGCCGCCCGCCGCCTGGGCCGGGAAGAACTTCATCTCGCGCACCCCGCGCTCCAGCAGCGCCACGACCTCCGACGCGGTCGACACCCCGGGCAGGAACGGCACACCGGACGCCGTCATGGCCGACAGCAGGGTGTCCGTCCAGCCAGGGCTGACCAGGAACCGTGCGCCCGCGTCCACGCACTGGGCCACCTGCGCGGGCGTGACGACCGTACCGGCGCCCACCACGGCGTCCGGCACCTCGGCGGTCATGGCCCCGATGCCTTCCAGCGCGGCCGGCGTCCGCAGGGTCACCTCGATCGCGGGCAGCCCCCCGGCGACCAGTGCCCGGGCGAGGGGCACCGCGTCGGCGGGGTCCTCCAGGACGACGACGGGCAGGACGGGGGCGAGGTCCAGTACGGAGGCAGGCAGAGATGCGGGCATGGCGCCATCCTGCCCGCCCGGAACACCCTGCGCAAAGGCTGTTGCACATGATGCAACGCCTACGAAATGCCGCTCCCGTCAGCGGACCTCAGTGGACCTCGGCCACCAGTACGTCCAGCGACCAGGGCCGCCCCGCCCCCGCGGGGGCCTGGGCCTCCACCTCGTACCCGAGGCCGCGCAGCGCCTCGACCAGCTCGGCGGGGTCCGCCGGGGCGGCCCCGGCCGACAGCAGGCTCCGGACGATCCGTCCCTTGGTGGCCTTGTTGAAGTGGCTGACCACCTTCCGGGTGGGTGCGTGCAGCACCCGCACGGTCGCCGTCCGCCCGGCCACCTCGCCCTTCGGCTTCCATGCGGCGGCGTACGCGGCGGACCGCAGGTCCAGCACCAGCCCGCTGCCGGCCGCCTCGGGCAGCACCGCGGCCATCGGAGCGCGCCAGTACGCGCCCAGCGCGCCGAGCCCGGGCAGCTTCACCCCCATAGAGCAACGGTAGGAAGGGATCCGGTCGCTCACCCGGACCGCGCCCCACAGCCCCGAGAAGACCAGCAGCGAGCGGGCCGCGCGCCGCTTGGCCGCGGTCTCGAGGGAGGCCAGGTCGAGGGCGTCGTAGAGCACACCGGTGTAGATCTCACCGGCGGGCCGCGTGCCCGCCGTGCGCAGCCCGGCGTTCTTGGCGACCTCGCCGCGCAGCCCCTCGCTCAGCCCGAGCACCTCGCGCGCCTTGTCGTTCGCGTCGGGGTCGCCGCAGCAGAGGTCGACCAGCTCGTCGAGCACGGCCCTGCGGGCCTCGGTGAGCCCCGGCAGGGACAGCGAGTCCAGCTTCAGCGGGGCGCCTCGGCCGGGAGCGGCCTTGCCTTCGGAGGGCGGCAGCAGGACGAGCACGGGTTCTCCTTCGGGTAGGGCTCCCGGTCAGCGTACGGGGAGGGCGCTGTGCCTTTTGGCGCGGGCGGCCGGACGCGGCCTCACCCCCGCCTGAGGGCCGCCACCAGGCGGGCGGGCTCGTCCGCGTGAAAACCGGACCACGCGGATCTGACGGCGACGGCCGAAGAAGGTGGTGTGCGCGACCGGCTCGGTGAGTTCCAGGGTGAGGGTGGTCTGCCCGTTCACCGCCAGCTCCAGTTCGCCGTCGGTCCGCCGCGACTTCGGGGTGCACGTCTCACGGCGTACGGAGGCGATCCGCTCCAGCAGTACGCGCAGGTCGACGTGGGCGGCCCGGCGGATCCGCAGGGTGTCCGCGGTGAGCACGTGGGGGCGGACGGCGGAGGCGGCGTGCAGGGCGGCCACGAGGAGGATGGTGTGCACGTCCAGCACCGGCATGGCCTGTTCGACCGTGGGCCAGTCGCGCAGCATCACGGACGTGCCCAGCAGCTCGATCACGCACACGAAAGCCAGTCCGAACATGCTCGCCCCCTGCCCGCGGGCGTGCCCGAACGTCCTTCCGCCGCCCCCGGCGTGGGTGCGCCGGCCCACCCACAGCGCCAGACTGCCCAGCAGTCGCAGCTCGTGCCGCAGCAGCACGTACGCGGTCCTCGTCACGCTTCCTCCCCCGGCGAGCAGGGCCGTTCCCGCCGCCCTCGCCGAGACGGCACCGGACCTGCGCCCGAGCCCCGGCTCCTGGCCGCCCTGACCGTCGCCGCGTACCGCACGGTCTGCGCCACCTCCGCGGGCCGCCTGCTGGCGGGCGAGCGGGCCGCCGGCATCGTCGACGACCACCGCCGGCGCCCGACCGCCGCTTTCGACGCCCTGGAACGCGCCTTCCCCGCCCCCACCGCGTGACGAGACCACGTCCCGGTGCCCGGCCCCCTTCCCGGCCGGTATCATGGTCGGCACGGCAGACGAGCCGGGCGGGCGGCCGCGTGAAGTTCCCGCGAGGGAACCTCCCGAGGAACGTCCGGGCTCCACAGGGCAGGGTGGTGGCTAACGGCCACCCGGGGTGACCCGCGGGACAGTGCCACAGAAAGCAGACCGCCGGGCGCTTCGGTGCTCGGTAAGGGTGAAACGGTGGTGTAAGAGACCACCAGTGCCCAAGGTGACTTGGGCAGCTAGGTAAACCCCACCCGGAGCAAGGTCAAGAGGAGCGCCGTCAAAAGCGCTCTGCGCGGACGTTCGAGGGCTGCCCGCCCGAGTCCGCGGGTAGACCGCACGAGGCCGGCGGCAACGCCGGCCCTAGATGGATGGCCGTCGCCGGAGGGCCCGCGAGGACCCTCCGGAACAGAACCCGGCGTACAGCCCGACTCGTCTGCTGTTGTCCTTCCCCAGGGTCGGTCGGGCCGCCGGCCCCGCTGCCGGGCGTCAGCTCTGGGCCGTTCCGTCCGTCTCCGTCATCTTCTCCGTCCCCTTCGTCGCCAGGGACCGTTCCCTGACCCTTGCCAGGTGGTGGTCGAAGACCTCTCGGGCGTCCGGGGTGAGGGTGCGCAGGGCGACCAGGGCCGTGATCACCACGTCGCACAGTTCCGCCTCGACGTCCTGCCACGTGTGCGTGGTGCCCTTGCGGGGGTTCTGGCCGGTCGCGCCGATGACCGCCTGGGCGGCCTCGCCGACCTCCTCGGAGAGTTTCAGCATCCGGATGAGAAGGGTCTCGCGGGAGTCGTGCGCGCGGTGGTCGTCGAGCCAGGCCCACAGGGCGTCGATCGATGCCCAGGGCTCGGCGGTGGGGCGGTCCGGGTCGGGGTCGGTCATGGGCGCAGCATCCCATGGCCTTGGGAGGGGAAGAAGTGCGGGACGAATCGGCCGGACGTGGGGCGAACGGGTCGAGTGCGGGACGAGCCTGCCGCCGCTATCCCTCGCCCTCGAACAGGGTCTCCTGCCGTCCCTCCTTCTGCCGGCGCAGGTGCCTGACCCGGGCGCCCAGGACCACCGCCGTGCCCGCGGCCGTCGCCGCGAAGGCGGCGGGGACCATCCAGCCGCGGTTGACGGTGTGGCCGAGGGCGTGGTCCAGGGAGAGGCGGCCGGGGCCGGTGACCGCGAGGCCGGTGGCGGTCAGGCCCAGGGAGGCGGCGTACTCGTAGCCGCCGCTCTGCGCGAAGAACCCGTTGGGGGCGTGCAGCGCCGCGGCGCCAGCCATCGCGCCGGCCGCCGCCGCGCCCGCCGCCGGGGTGGCCAGGCCCAGGGCCAGCAGGAGACCGCCGCCCGCCTCCGCGAGGCCCGCCGCCGTCGCGCTCGCCCTGCCCGGACGGTAGCCGACGGACTCCATGAACCGGCCTGTTCCCTCCAGGCCGGCCCCGCCGAACCAGCCCAGCAGTTTCTGCGCGCCGTGCGCGGCCAGGACGCCGCCCGTCCCCAGGCGGAGCAGCAGCAGGCCGAGATCACGCCGGTCGTAACAGGTCACCGTGACTCCCCGGGAGGGTCGGAAGGGATGAAGAACGGATGGAAGGGCTCAATAGGATCAAGAGGGGCAAGCTGGGCTGAGGAGCTTTTCTGCACCCTCCCACTCCCGTGTCGCGCCGGCCCGTCCTGCGTGGCGTTCGGGTGGGGGCAGGGGCAGGGGCCTGCCTGACGTGGTGTGACGTCGGCCGAGAGGGCGTTGCCGTCCACCGAGCCGACGCCCCGGCTGTCCGCCGATCCCGCGCCCCGGCCGTCCACCGAGCCGACGCCCCGGCTGTCCGCCGAGCCGACGCCCCGGCTGTCCGCCGATCCCGCGCCCCGCGTGTCCGCCGAGCCGACGCCCCGCGTGTCCGCCGAGCCCGCGGTGCGCGGGAGCCCTTGCGCTCGTGTGCGCTTCAACTCCTAGCGTCCTCGGCCATGGAGAACACCAACCCCGATTTGACGGGGACCACCGCCTTCACCGGGACCAGGGTGCTCGGACGCAGCGGTATCGAGGTCAGTGCGCTCGGCTTCGGCTGCTGGGCCGTCGGCGGGGAGTGGCAGACCCCGGACGGGCAGCCCTGCGGCTGGGGGAAGGTCGACGACGAGGAGTCCGTACGGGCGATCCACCGCGCCCTCGATCTCGGCATCACCTTCTTCGACACGGCCGACGTCTACGGCTGTGGGCACAGTGAGCGGCTGCTCGGGCGGGCCCTCGCCGGCCGCCGTGACGAGGTCGTCGTCGCGACGAAGTGGGGCAACCGTTTCGACGAGCGCACCCGGACCGCGGACGGCCAGGACGCCACCCCCGAGTACGCCCGGCGCGCGCTCACCGCCTCCCTCGCCCGGCTGGGCACCGACCGCATCGACCTGTACCAGCTGCACATCTCCGACGCCGATCCGTCAGCCGCCGCGGAACTCCGCGACGCCTGCGAGGAGTTCGTGCGCGAGGGGCTGATCCGCGCGTACGCCTGGAGCACCGACGACCCGGACCGCGCCGCCCTCTTCGCCCGGGGCCGGCACTGCACGGCCGTACAGCACGCGCTCAACGTGCTCCAGGACGCGCCCGCGATGCTCGCCCTGTGCGAGGAGGCGGAGCAGGCGAGCGTCAACCGCAGCCCGCTCGCCATGGGCCTGCTCACCGGCAAGCACGCGGGCGGCGCGCCCCTGGAGGCGGGGGACATCCGCAGCCGTCCGCCCGTCTGGCTCCCCGGCTTCCGGGCAGGGTCGGGCGCCGACCCGCGGTGGCTGGAGCGCGTGGAGGCCGTGCGCTCCGTCCTGAGCAGCGACGGCCGTACGCTCGCCCAGGGAGCCCTCGCCTGGCTGTGGGCGCGCAGCGCGCGGACCGTGCCGATCCCGGGCTTCCGATCGGTGGCCCAGGCCGAGGACAACGCGGGCGCCCTCGCGAAGGGGCCGCTCACCGCCGCGCAGCTCGCGGAGGTGGACCAGCTCCTCGGCAGGTGAGGAAGGGGGGAGGGCGGGAGGGGGGAGGGGAGAGTGGGCGAAGGGCGGGAGGAGGGAGGGGAGAGCGGGCGAAGGGCGGCGCGTGGGAGGCCGGGCGCGGTGAGCGACATGAGTGACACGGCGTCCCTCCTTCGGTGATCTTTTGATCAGCCTTTGAAGACCCGTCGTGCACCGGCCCGCTCTCACTTTGTACGGTCCCGGAGTGCGCGATTCCTCTCCGTCCCCCCGGCCGTCCCCCTTTCCGCCCCCCTCGCCGTCCCGGCGCTCCCTGCTCGCCCTGGCCGCCGCGGCCCCCGTGGCCGTCGTTTCGGGCGGGCCCGCCTCGGCCGCCACCCAGGCGGCCCCCGCCGCCCCAGCCGCCCCAGCCGCCCCAGCCGCCCCCGCCACGGTCATCGGCGGTGAGCGGCTGGCCCATGCAGGCGTCCAGGTGCGGGGTGTGAGCGGTCTGCCCGGCAAGCTCTCCGCCCGCGCCTGGCTCGTCGCCGACTGGGCGACCGGAGAGGTCCTGGCCTCCTACCGCGCACACCAGCGCCTCGCACCCGCGTCCACGCTGAAGATGCTCTTCGCGGACACCGTGCTGAAGAAGTTCGACCGCACCGAGCGGCACACCGTCACGGAGGCGGAGCTGGCCGACATCCCCTCCGGTTCCAGCCTCGTCGGCATCCAGGCCGGGACCACGTACACCGTCGAGCAGTTGTGGCAGGGCGTGTTCCTGCGCTCGGGCAACGACGCGGTGCACGTCCTCGCCCACATGAACGGCGGTGTCGCCCGCACGGTCGCGCAGATGCAGGCCAAGGCGGAGGATCTACAGGCCCTGGACACCCACGTGGTCAGCCCGGACGGGTTCGACCACCCCGGGCAGATCTCCTCCGCCTACGACCTGACCCTGTTCGCCCGGCACGGACTGCGCAACGCCGACTTCCGCGGCTACTGCGGCACCCGCACCGCGGACTTCCCGGCCGGCCGGAAGAAGACGTTCCAGATCCAGAACACCGACCGCCTGCTGACCGGTTCGTGGGGCCTGAAGTCGTACGACGGCATGATCGGGGTGAAGAACGGTTACACCACCCACGCCGGAAACACCTTCACCGGGGCCGCGGTCCGCGGTGGCCGCACCCTCCTCGTGACCGTGATGCACCCCGGGATCGGCAGCAACGCCGTCTACGAGGAGGCCGCCGCGCTGCTCGACTGGGGCTTCGCGCAGGGCGGTTCGGCGCGGGCGGTCGGTACCCTGGTCGAACCGCTGAGCGAGGGCGGGGCGAAGGCGGGCGGGGCGCCCGGCCCCAAGGCCGCAGCCGGGTCCGGAGCGGGGGCGACGGACTCCGCGGCCGGCGGCCCCTCGGCCTCGCGGTTGCTGGAGGGGGCGGGCGGCACGGCCGCTCTGCTCGCGGGCGGCGTGTGGGCGCTGCGCAGGCGCCGGACCGCGGCGCGGGCGCAGGACTCGGGGGGCCGCCACCGCCGTTGAGGAGCGGAGCGCGCCCGGAGTCCCCGGGACCGGGCCGCGATCTACACAAGCGGAATAGGTAACTCCGCGCCGTGCGAGCCGGTCGACGGCATATGCTCGACCTCTCCTTCACCAGAGTTTCACAGTTGGAGCACCGAGCGTCCGCCGCCCCGGACTGTCCGGACGGTCCGCACTTTTCGGGCTGCCTGGTCTGCCTGGTCTGCCTGGGGCGCCTGGTCTGCCCGGGCGGTCCAGGCTTTCCGGACCGTCCCGACCGTCCGGACCCGGCCGGTGCTCCCTTCGGCCACATTCAGGGGAGGGGTGCGGCAGCCGTTCCACGGCACCGGCTGGGGGTGGACCCCGCGCGAGACGCGGGGTGCGCACCGGGCCGTGGAACGGCTGCCGCGCGCGCCGGAGCGCGCCCCGCGCTCGGTCCGGGTCCCGCGTTCGGCCCCGGCCCACGTACGGCATCGTCGTCGCGTTCAGCCCCGGCCCACGTACGGCATCGTCGTCGCGAGCACCGTCGCGAACTGCACGTTGGCCTCCAGTGGCAGTTCCGCCATGTGCCGGACCGTGCGTGCCACGTCGGCGACGTCCATCACGGCTTCCGGCGCCACCTGGCCGTTCGCCTGCAAGGCGCCGGTCTGCATCCGGACCGTCATGTCGGTGGCCGCGTTGCCGATGTCGATCTGCCCGACCGCGATGCGGTACGGCCGTCCGTCCAGCGACAGCGCCTTGGTCAGGCCGGTCAGCGCGTGCTTGGTGGCGGTGTAGGGCGCCGAGTGCGGCCGGGGTGTGTGGGCCGAGATCGAGCCGTTGTTGATGATCCGGCCGCCCTGCGGGTCCTGCTCCTTCATCTGCCGGTACGCCGCCTGCGCGCACAGGAACGCCCCGTTGAGGTTGGTGTCCACCACGTGCCGCCACGCCTCGTACGACAGGTCCTCGACGGGGACGCCGCCGGGGCCGAAGGTGCCCGCGTTGTTGAACAGCAGGTCCACCCGGCCGAACCGTTCGACGGTCGCGGCGAACAGTGCCGTCACGTCCTCGGGGCGCGCCACGTCGGCGCGTACGGCGAGCGAGGCGGCCCCGGGGGCGAGGGCCGCCGTCTCCTCCAGTGGCTCCGGGCGCCGCCCCGCCAGGGTCGCGGACCAGCCCGCGCGCAGCAGTTCCACGGCGACGGCCCGGCCGATGCCGGAGCCCGCGCCCGTCACCACGGCGATCTTCGATGGGGTCTCAGTCATGGCACCGGAGCGTACGAGTACGGTCCGCCATACGGAATCCCAGGTCCGCCATACGGATGTCGGGCGATGTGCGGCAGCGGCACGTCACACGAGCGCCGCGGGTTCGGGTTCGGGTTCCGCCGCCTCCCCCGGGTAGCGCACCCCGATTCGCTCCCGGACCGCGTCCAGCGTCCGCATCACCGCGAGCGTGCCGTCCAACGGCACCAGCGGCGACTCCGTCTCCCCCGCGCGCAGGGCGCGCATCACCTCCAGCGCCTCGTGCCGCAGGCTGGTGCGCGGGCCGTCGGCCGCATCGGCCGTGAACTCCTCGGGGTCGCGGCCGTCGCGGTGCAGCACGAACCGCTCCGGGTGGAAGAAGCCGGACGGCACGTCGATGCGGCCCCGGGAGCCGGTGACCGAGGCGGTCGTTCCCGTACCGCCGGTGATGGAGCAGTGCAGCTGGGCCAGCGCCCCACCGTCCCAGGAGAGCAGGGCGCCGGTCTGGAGGTCGACGCCCTCGGCGGAGAGCACGGCCTTCGCCGTGACGTCCGACGGCTCACCGAGCAGCAGGTGGGCGAACGAGACCGGGTAGACGCCGAGGTCGAGCAGCGCCCCGCCGCCCAGGGCCGGGTCGCGCAGCCGGTGCGCGGGCGGGAAGGGCCCCTCCAGTCCGAAGTCGGCCTGCACGGTGCGCACGTCACCGATCGCCCCGTCGTCGACGAGGGCCTTCAGCCGCCGCACCAGCGGGTTGCAGTACATCCACATGGCCTCCATCAGGAAGCGCCCGTGGCGGCGGGCCAGCGCGACCAGTTCCGTGGCCTCGCGCAGGTTCAGCGTGAACGGCTTCTCGCACAGCACGTTCCGCCCGGCCTCCAGGCACAGACCGGCGGCGGCGCGGTGGGCGACGTGCGGGGTGGCGACGTAGACGACGTCGATGCCGGCGTCCCGCGCCAGTTCGTCCCAGGTGCCGTACGCCCGCTCGATGCCGAACCGCTCCGCGAACGCCTCGGCGGGCTCCGCGCGGCGCGAGGCCACCGCCACCACCTCGGCGTCCGGCAGGTCCACCAGGTCAGCGGTGAACGCGGCGGCGATCCCGCCGGTGGCCAGGATCCCCCAGCGCACTTTCCCTTCCGCCCCACCGGGCGCACCGGCGGATGCCTGGCCGGACGGTCCGGCGGTTGCCCGACCGGACGCTCCGTCAGGTGCCCCACCGGACGCCCCGTCACGAGCCCCTCCGGACGCCCCACCGGACGTTCCAGCAGACGCCCCAGCGGATATTCCAGGCATTACCGGACCCCACCCTCGCTCATGCGTTCCTCGGCACGGTGTACGAGCTGAGAGCATAGGTGGCGGACCAGTCGGAGAGGGAGGGACACATGTCCGAGGGTGGGGCGTCGGCACCGCACAAGCCGGCCGCGGGGCAAACGGCCGTACCGCGGGCGAGACCCGAACCCCCGCCACCGCCGGCACCCACGCTGCCACCGGCACCTACGCCGCCACCGGCGCCCACGCCGCCACCGGTCCGCGCCGCCCGCCGGGCCGGTCTCCTGGTGACGCTGATCCTCGGCAGCCTGACCGCCACGCCCCCGCTCGCGATGGACATGTACCTGCCCTCGCTGCCGGAGGTCACCCGGTCCCTGCACGCACCCGCCGCGACCGTCCAGCTCACCCTGACCGCCTGCCTGGCCGGCATGGCGCTCGGACAGCTTGTCGTCGGCCCGATGAGCGACCGGTGGGGGCGCCGCCGCCCGCTGCTCGCCGGACTCGCCGTCTACGTCCTCGCCACCGCGCTGTGCGCCCTCGCGCCGAACGTCGAGATCCTGGTCGCCTTCCGGCTGGCGCAGGGCCTGGCGGGCGCGGCCGGCATCGTGATCGCCCGGGCGGTCGTCCGCGACCTGTACGACGGCGTGGCCATGGCCCGGTTCTTCTCCACGCTCATGCTGATCTCCGGGGTCGCGCCGATCGTCGCGCCGCTGATCGGCGGGCAGATCCTGCGGGTGACGGACTGGCGGGGCGTGTTCGTCGTCCTCACCGTGGTCGGCGCGCTGCTGGCGGCGGTGGTGTGGACGAAGCTCCCGGAGACCCTGCCGCCCTCCGAACGGCACGAGGGCGGTGTGGGCGAGGCGCTGGGCTCGATGCGGCGGCTGCTCGCCGACCGTGTCTTCACCGGTTACATGATCGCGGGCGGCTTCGCCTTCGCCTCCCTGTTCGCCTACGTGTCCGCGTCGCCGTTCGTGATCCAGGAGATCTACGGCGCCTCCCCGCAGACGTTCAGCCTGCTGTTCGGGCTCAACTCGATCGGGCTGGTCGCCGTCGGCCAGATCAACGGCAAGGTGCTGGTCGGCCGGGTCCGCATGGACCGGGTGCTGGGGGCCGGACTCGTGGTCGTCATCGTGGCGGCGACCGCGCTGCTGCTGATGGCGGCGGGCGCCTTCGGAACGGTGGGCCTCGTGCCGGTGGCCGCCGCGCTGTTCGTGCTCATGTCCGCGATGGGCATCACCATGCCGAACACCCAGACGCTCGCGCTCATGCGTACCAGGCACAACGCCGGTTCCGCCTCCGCGCTGCTCGGCACGTCCTCCTTCCTGATAGGCGCGATCGCCTCCCCGCTCGTCGGGATCGCCGGGGAGCACACCGCCGTGCCCATGGCCGTGGTCCAACTGGCGGCGGCCGTGGTCGCGCTGGGCTGCTTCCTGGGAATGTGCCGTCCGTGGAACGCGTCCACGCCGGCGGAACCGGCGCAGGGAACAGAGGGAACAGAGGGAGCGGAGAGCTGAGCGCGTCGAGACTGCGCCGGGACACTCCGGCCAGGGCCGGGCTCGACCCCGCCGAACTGCACGAACTCGTCCGCGAGGTGCACGCCCTCACCGCCGGGAAGCGCCCCTGGGCGGCGGGCGCCGTCGTGGTCGCCGGGCGCGGCCCGGTGATCGCCGTGACCCATGCGGCGGGCTGGGCCCTGCGGTACGCGTCCTACGACCCCGACACCGACCGCGGCATCGAACTCCCGACCGAAGCACGGGTCCCCATGACCGTGGACACCCCCTTCGACCTGGCCTCCGTCACCAAACTGTTCACGGCGGTCGCCGCGATGCAGCAGATCGAACGGGGCACGCTGGGCGTCGACGCGCGCGTGGGGGCGTACCTGCCGGAGTTCCACGCCGCCGCCGCGCACGGCGTCACCGTACGGCAGCTGCTCACCCACACCTCCGGCCTGCGGCCCGAGATCCCGCTGTACGACTGCCCGGACCACGCCGCCCGGCTCGCGCGGCTGCGCGCCGAGCCGCCGGTGGGGGTGCCCGGCACCTACACGTACTCCGACCTCAACCTGCTGCTCCTCCAGCACATCCTGGAGCGCATCACCGGCCGTTCACTGGACGACCTGATCCACGAGGGGATCACCCGCCCGCTCGGCATGACGGACACCCGCTTCGGCCCCTGCCCCGGCGCGGCGGCGACCGAGGACCAGCGGCGGCCCTGGGCCAAGGCGGACCGCGGGATGCTGCGCGGCGAGGTCCACGACGAGAACGCCTGGGCGCTGGGCGGAGTGGCCGGGCACGCGGGGCTGTTCTCCACCGCTCCCGACCTCGCGGTCTTCTGCCGCGCGCTCCTCGCGGGCGGCTCCTACGGGTCCGCCCGCATCCTCGGCCCCGACTTCGTCGAACTCCTCCTGGCCCCGCCCGGTCTCGGCTTCGCCGTGGACCAGCCGTGGTTCATGGGCGAGCTGGCCGGACGGGGAGCGGCGGGCCACTGCGGCTTCACCGGCACCTCCGTGGTCCTCGACCCGGCGACGGACACCTTCCTGGTGCTGCTGGCCACCACCGTGCACCCCCGCAGACGGCGCCCCGACAACCGCCCGCGGGCGGCGGCGGCCACCCGCCTCGCGCGGGCCGTACGCGGGACGTGAGCGCGCCCCGGCCACCCGCCGCGGGGCGCCGAGCACCCCGACGGGCTGAGAGAATCGTGCGGTGAACGACGTCGTACTCCCGTCGGAGACCCTCCGTGCCGCGCTCCTGGGGCTGCTCGACGGGCTGCCGCCGCGGCAGGCCGCCGGGGCCGTGGAGCGGCTGATCGCGAACTACCGCGGCAGCACCCCCACCGACGCCCCGATCCTGCGCGACCGCGCCGACGTGGCCGCGTACGCCGCGTACCGGATGCCGGCCACCTTCGAGGCGGTGCGTTCGGCGCTGGCGGCGTTCGCGCGGACCGTGCCCGGCTGGACGCCGGACAGCCACGTCGACGTGGGCGGTGGGACCGGGGCCGCGACCTGGGCCGTCGCCGCCACCTGGGCCGGCCGGCGGCCGGTCACCGTGCTCGACTGGGCGGAACCCGCGCTCGCCCTGGGCCGGGAGATCGCCGCCGCCCACCCCGACCTGCGCGGTGCCCGCTGGCAGCGGGCCCGCATCGGCGCCGCGCTCGACCTCGGCACGACCGACCTCGTCACCGTCTCCTACGTCCTCGGCGAACTGACCGCCGCCGACCGGACCGCCGTCGTCGACGCCGCCGCGAGCGCCGCGCAGAGCGTCGTCGTCGTCGAACCGGGCACCCCCGACGGCTACGCCCGCGTCATCGAGGCCCGCGACCGGCTCGTCGCCGCCGGCTTCCGGATCGCCGCGCCCTGCCCGCACAGCGCCGCCTGCCCGATCGTGCCCGGCACGGACTGGTGCCACTTCTCGGCCCGGGTCAGCCGGTCCTCGCTGCACCGACAGGTCAAGGGCGGCTCCCTCGCCTACGAGGACGAGAAGTTCGGCTACGTCGCCGCCACCCGCCTGCCGGACGCCACCCCCGCGCCCGCCCGCGTCGTGAGGCGCCCGCAGATCCGCAAGGGACAGGTCCTGCTCGACCTGTGCGAACCGGACGAGCAGCTGCGCCGCCGTACGGTCACCAAACGCCACGGCGACCTGTACAAGGCGGCCCGGGACACCGACTGGGGCGACGCCTGGCCGCCGGACGGACCGCAGGCGTAGCGGACGGGCCGCGGGTGTGGCGGACGGTCGGAGGTTTGGCGGACGGACCGCGGGTGTGGCGGACGGTCGGAGGTGTGGCGGACGGGTCGCAGGTGCAGCTCCGGCCGACGGGCCGTACGCGCAGGCCCTCCTCAGTCGCGCAGCTCCAGCGAGCAGCACTTCACCCCGCCGCCGCCCTTGTGCAGCTCGCTCAGGTCCACGCCGACCGTTGTGAAACCGCGCTCCCGCAGCGCGTCGCACAGCCCCGCCGCCGCCTGCGGCAGCACCACGTGCAGCCCGTCGGAGACGGCGTTCAGACCGAACGCGGCGGCGTCCTCCCCGGTCGCCACCAGGGCGTCGGGGAACAGCCGGCGCAGCACCTCCCGGCTGCCGGGGGAGAAGGCGCCCGGGTAGTACGCCACCTCGTCCGCCGCGTCGTCGAGGACGGCGAGGGCTAGCCCGAGGTGGTAGAAGCGGGGGTCGACCAGTTCCAGGCCGACCACCGGGCGGCCCAGGAACTCCTGCGCCTCGCCGTGCGCGAGCGGGTTGGTGCGAAAGCCCCGCCCGGCCAGCACCCAGGAGGCGGTGACCGTGAAGTCGCCCTCGCCCTCGTTGATGTGCACGGGCACGTGCAGGTGCGCGAAGCCGTTTTCGGCGTACCACCGCAGGTGCGCCTCGGCCTCCGGCTCCCGCTGCGCGTGGGCGAACCGGGCGCCGAACACCCGCCCGTCCACCACCAGGGAGCCGTCCGCCGTGAACACCATGTCCGGCAGCCCCGGCTGCGGGACCAGCACCTCCACCGCGTGGCCGAGGGACCGGTACACCTCGCGCAACTGCTCCCACTGGGCCAGCGCCAGCGGCGCGTCGACCGGCTTGTCCGGGTCCATCCACGGGTTGATGGAGTACCCGACGGCGAAGTGCGCGGGCGGGCACATCAGATAGCGCCGGGGACGGGCGCTGCGGGTACGGGCCAAGGCGGGCTCCTCGGGGAGATACCACAGGGACAGGGACGTCGTACCTGCGTGCTCGGTGGCCGGGTCGCTTGGTGCCATGGTGCGCCGGGCACGGCCGTCGCGCGCGGGCCGGGGGGCCGCCTTCGCCCGCGCGGGTGGCACAGGCGGCACGCGCGCGGTGAGAGGACCCCCCTGCCACCGACCGGCGAACCGGCCCGGACCGTCCCGTCATCCCGCTACTGCCGACCGGCGAGCCGGTCCGTCCCGTCATCCCACTACTGCCGACCGGCGAGCCGGTCCGGCCCGTCATCCCGCTACTGCCGACTGGCGAGACGGCCCGTCTCACGTGCCTGCTACCGTCGGCCCATGGCCAAGAAGCCCGCCCCCGACGCCGCCCGCCGCAGTGAGAAGTCCCGCCGCGCGATCTACGACGCCGCCCTCGCGCTCGTCGCCGAGGCCGGCTACCCGAGGACCACGATCGAGGGCATCGCCGCACGGGCGGGGGTCGGCAAGCAGACCATCTACCGGTGGTGGCCGTCGAAGGCGGACGTCCTGCTGGAGGCCTTCCTCGACCTCTCCGAGCAGGGCGCACGGCAGAGCGGCGAGAAGCTGGGGGAGGCGCAGGGCAGCATCCCGGACACCGGCGACCTCGCCGCCGACCTGAAGGCCGTGCTGCGCGCCACCGTCGACGGACTCCTCGACCCGAAGTTCGAGGCGCCCTCGCGCGCGCTCGCCGCCGAGGGACTGGTGAACGAGCAGCTCGCCCGGCAACTCGTGGCCCGCCTGCTGGAGCCGCAGCTCCAGCTGTACGTGCGCAGACTGCGCTCCGCGCAGGAAGCCGGAGCCGTACGCCCCGACGTCGATCCGCGCATCGCCCTGGAACTCTTCGTCTCCCCGCTCGCCCAGCGCTGGCTCCAGTACACCGGCCCCCTCTCCTACGAGTACACCGACACCCTCGTCGACTACGCGCTGCACGGCCTCGCCCCGCGCTGAGCCCAGTCCCCGGACCCGAGCACAGCGCCCCGCACCGAGCCCCGGCCCGCCTCTGCGCCCGCTCCCGCGCCGGGCACCCGCGCCGAGCCCGGCCCGCTCCCGCGCCCAGCGCCTGCGTCGAGCCCTCGCGCTGAGCCCCCGACCCGCTCCCGCGCCCGGCGTCCGTGCCGAGCCCCGGTGCCGAGCCCACGTGCCGAGACCCGGCCCGCCTCCGGCCTGCCCCGCGCCCGGCACCCATGCCGAGCCCCCGCGCAGCCCCGGCGCAGCGCCCTTTGCGCCCGCGCTGCGCCCCCGTGCTCCGCCCCGCGCGGAGCGCCGTGGCCTCACCCCGCCCACCCCGGATACGGGCTCCGGTCACCGAAGGCGCAGGATGGTGGGACCATGGAGAACCACGGAGCATGCTGTCCAACCAGCGAGGCGAGGGGATAGATGAGCGGCGCGGAGTTCGGCGGCCGTACCGGCCGGCAGGGCAAACTCTCCCAGTGGCTGCGCGGACGCCGCCCGAAGGAGGCCCCCGGCGACGGAGGCCGGGAGGCGCTGCTGGTCGCCGCCGCCGGCGCGGGACTGCCCCTCGCGCCCGCCGCGCACCCGGGGTCCGGCTACGGCTGCTCCTGCGACCGCGTCGGCTGTCCCACCCCCGCCCGGCACCCGGTGTCGTTCGCCTGGCAGACGCAGTCCACCACCGACCGCGCCCAGGTCGAGCGCTGGGCCAGGCACCAGCCGCAGGCGAACTTCATCACCGCCACCGGCATGACCCACGACGTCCTCGACGTGCCGCTGGAGGCCGGGCAGGAGGCCCTGGAGCGGCTGCGGACCCACGGGGTGGATGTCGGCCCGGTCGCGGAGAGCGACGACGGGCGCATGCTGTTCTTCACCCTCACCCGGGGCACCCCCGAGGACGAGGACGAGTGGTGGCCGTGCGAGCTGGACTGCCACCCGGAGACCATGGACGAGCACCCCGGGCTGCGCTGGCACTGCCGCGGCTCCTACGTCCTCGTTCCCCCGGCCCGGCTGCCCGGCGACGCGGGCCGGGCCGTGCGCTGGGTCACGGGCCAGGGCCCGGAACACCCCCTCCCGGACCCCCTCACGCTCCTGGAAGCCCTCACCGACGCCTGCGCCCGCCACACCGCGGGAGACGCCACCGACACGAACGCGGCCTGGCCCCTGAGCCACTGAAGCCGGCCGCGGGCCCTCGGACCACTGAACCGGATCGCGGTGCCTCAGCCGCCCTGTGCGGACGTCATGCCCTGCACGCGGCCCACGACCGACACCTTCCTGCCCGCCGCACCCGCACCCGCGGCCGGGTCCAGCGCCACCTCGTTGGAGACGAACTCCATCGTCAGCGACTGCTTGATCTCCCCCTTGGTGAGCGCCTGTACGCCCTTGTTCGGGGTGGGCACCGAGGCACCCGCGGCGGCTGTCTGCTTCTGGTAATGGTGCGTGGCGAAGAACACCAGCGCCCCGCCGTCGGCCGTGCGCAGCGCCAGCGGGGCGTAGTCGCCGCCGGTCAGCGGCTCGTCGATGTACTGGTTGGCCAGGCCCGGCCGGACCGCGTTCTTCGCGCGCAGCGCGCGCCAGCCCGAGGTGTGCGCACCGGCGGCGAACGCAGCGCCGCCGTCCTTCAGATAGGCCGCGTACTGCCGGCTCAGCCCGCCGGGCGCGGCGGCCAGGCCCGGGGAGTCGGCGGGCACGGCCTCGGCCCAGCCGTCCGCGTCCACGCGGAACTTCGGCACCTGGCCGTCGGCCACCAGCGTCAGGTACGCCACCTGCCAGTTCCCGGTGAGCGCGTGCCGCGTGAACACCAGCAGCCAGCGCGCGCCGCCGCCCTTGTTGCCCTTGGCGTCGGCGAGGAACCAGCGCGGCCAGCCGGCCTTCTTCGGAATCGTGAACTTCACGTCCGTCAGCGTCAGCGGCGTGTGCGCGGGGTTGCCGGCCGGGCTGTTGACGTGGCCCGCCTTCAGCCGGGCCCCGTCGATCGCGCCGAGCGCGCCGGTGACGTGTGCGGCGTCCAGTGAACTGTCGTACGCCTTGTCGGCCTTGTTGTACGCGGACGTGAACTGCGCCAGCGCCGTCGCGGCCTCGGCCCGGGTGGCGGCCGGGAGCACCTCGCGCTCCCCGTGCACCACCACGCACCCGCCGGCGGTCAGCGCCAGTGCGGTCACCGAGGCCGCCAGCACGGCCGTCCGCTCAAGCCTGCGAAGCCTTCGAGGGCCGCGACCCCTGCTCATCAGCTACCGTCACCTTCCCCTTCCCGGAGGCGAACCCTACCGGGGCGAAGAACACGGCGAGTGTCGGGACCAGGTACAGCAGCCACACCGTGACCTGGAGGACGGTCGGGTCGGGCTGGAAGTTCAACACACCCTTCAGGAGCGTGCCGTACCAGCTGTCCGGCGGAATGGTGTCGCTGATGTCGAAGGCCAGGTTCGTCAGCCCCGGCAGCCAGTCGGCCTCCTGGAGGTCGTGGAAGCCGTACGCGAGCACGCCCGCCGCGACCACGACCAGCATGGCGCCGGTCCAGGTGAAGAACCTGGCCAGGTTGATCTTCAGCGCGCCCCGGTAGAACAGCCAGCCGAGCAGGACCGCGGTGGCGATGCCGAGGGCCACGCCGATCAGCGGGCGCGGGGTGCCGTCGGAGGCCGCGTGCACGGACGCCCACACGAACAGCGCGGTCTCCAGGCCCTCGCGGCCCACCGCCAGGAACGCGGTGGCGACCAGTGCGCCGGTGCCCATCGCGAGGGCCGCGTCCAGCTTGCCGTGCAGTTCGGACTTCAGGTGCCGGGCGGTGCGCCGCATCCAGAACACCATCCACGTCACCAGGCCGACCGCGATGACGGACAGCGAGCCGCCCAGCGCCTCCTGCGCCTCGAACGTCAGCTCCTGGGAGCCGAATTCGAGGACGCAACCGAAGCCCATCGCGATGGCGACCGCGATGCCGATGCCGGTCCAGATCGGCCGCAGGGCGTCCCTGCGGCCGGTCTTGACCAGATAGGCGATGAGGATGCACACGACGAGGCTGGCCTCCAGCCCCTCGCGCAGACCGATCAGATAGTTGGAGAACACGGACCTACGCCTCCTCGGACAGCAGTGTGCGGCCCCACCAGTCGCCCGCGTCACGGACGCCGGGCGGGATCGCGAAGACCGCCGAACCCACGTGCTGGATGTACTCGTTGAGCGCGTCGTGCGCGGCCAGCCTGCGCTGGAGCGGGATGAAACCCTTGCGGGGGTCGCGCTGGTAGGCCAGGAAGAACAGACCGGCGTCGAGGCGGCCCAGGCCGTCGGTGCCGTCGGTGAAGGAGTAGCCCCGGCGCAGGATGGTGATGCCGCCGTTGGCGTCGGGGTGCGCGAGCCGGACGTGCGCGTCGGGCTTCATCGCCTTCAGGAACGGCTCGTCGTGCTCCTTGGCCTTGCCGGACGGCGCGCCCTCGCCCTTGTCCCGGCCGAAGACGTCCTCCTGCTCCTGCAGCGAGGTCCGGTCCCAGGTCTCGATGTTCATCCGGATGCGCCGGGCCACGAGGTACGAACCCCCGCTCATCCAGGCGTCCTTCGCCCCGCCGTCCCCGTCCCCGGCCCACACGTGCTTCTCCAGCCGGTCCGTCTCGGTCCCGGCGATGTTGCGGGTGCCGTCCTTGAAGCCGAAGAGGTTGCGCGGGGTCTGGGAGCCGGGAGTGGTCGAGGAGGTCTTGCCGAAGCCGAGCTGGGACCAGCGGATGGCGACCTTGCCGAAGCCGATGCGGGCCAGGTTGCGGACGGCGTGCACGGCGACCTGCGGGTCGTCGGCGCAGGCCTGGATGCACAGGTCCCCGCCGGTGCGGGCCTTGTCGAGGTTGTCGCCGGGGAACTTGGGCAGGTCCACCAGGGCCGCCGGCCGCCTCTCCTTCAGCCCGAACTTCTCGAACAGCGACGGCCCGAAGCCGAGGGTGAGGGTGAGCCGGGAGGGCGGCAGGCCCAGCGCCTCGCCGGTGTCGTCCGGCGGCGCCTCGGCGAGCCCGCCGTACGCGCCCTCGCCGACCGCCTTGCCCGCGGTCATCCGGCGCGCGGCGGCCGTCCAGTCCTTCAGCAGTTGCACGAACTCGGCGCGGTCGTCGGTCTTCACGTCGAACGCGGCGAAGTGCAGCCGGTCCTGGACGGGCGTGGCGATGCCCGCCTGGTGGGCGCCGTGGAACTCCACCGCGCCGGACTCGTCGGTGCCGGACGCGTCCGCGCCGTCCCCGTTCTTCGCCATCGCCACCGCGCCGCCGGCCGCGACCGCGCCGAGCGCGAGCCCGGCCCCGCCCCAGCCGATCAGCGCGCGCCGGGAGGGCGCGGCGCCCTGATCCTGCTCCTGTCCCATGGCCCCTCTCCCTACTTCTTCACCACGGTGGCGGCGAGCTTGGACAGCGGCTCGGCGAGTGCGTTCACCGCGTCCGACAGCGCCTTGCGGCCGTCCTTGCCGACCTTGTCGTAGGAGACGAAGTCGTACTGCGCCTTGTCCGTGCCCTTGGTGCGGTAGCCGTCGAGGAGGGCGTCCAGCGCGGCGAACTGCTTGTCGAGTTCCTTCGTCAGGGCCGGGCCGTTCTTCGCGGCGACCGGCTTGAGCAGGTCGTACGCCTTCTGCGCGCCCTCGACGTTCCCCTTGAAGTCGACCAGGTCCGTGTGGGCGTAACGGTCCTCCTCGCCGGTGACCTTGCCGGTGGCGACCTCGTCGAGGAGTTCCTTGGCGCCGTTGGCCATGGAGGTCGGGGTGATCTCGGCGGTGCCGACCCGCTTCTGCCAGTCCTTGAGGTCGATGACGAGCCGGTCGGCGAGGGTCTTCTCCTCCGCGCCGATCTTCCCGCCCTCGAACAGCGACTTCTCCAGCCGGTGCCAGCCGGTCCACTTCTGGCCGTCCTCCAGGCCGTCCTCGCGGACGTCGACCTTGGGGTCGATGTCACCGAAGGACTCGGCGACCGGTTCGGTGCGCTCCCAGCCCAGACGCGAGGGGGCGTAGGCCTTCTTGGCGGCGGCCAGGTCCCCGGCCTTGACGGCCTTCGCGAACGCCTCGACGCGGGGCAGGGTCTCGTCGGCCTGGTCCTGCGCGTACTGGCGGTAGTCGGCGACGGCCTTGTCCAGCTCCGGGTTGCGCGCGGCGGTGGTCCCCTTGCCGGTGACCGTCAGCTTCTGCCGCACGCCGTGGCCCTTCATGCCCGGGCGGCAGGCGATCTCGTACGAGCCCGCCTTGACCTCGGCGGTCAGCGTGTACTTGGTGCCGGGGCCGATGTTCTCCTTCTCGGAGACGATTCGGTCGTCCGGGAAGAGGATCTCGACCTCGGTCGCCCGGGACCCCTTGTTCTCTATCTTGAGGGTGACCTGACCGGCCGGGACGCTCTTGGCGGAGGTCTCGCAGGTGGAGTCCGCGGCGGTCACCTGGATCGCCTCGCCGTCCGCGGCGTCGCTCTTGGCGGTGCAGGCCGTCACGGCGGTCAGAGCGGCCGCGGTGGCGGCGGCGGTGACGACGGAGAGTCGGACGGCTCGCATGCAGGCTCCAGGTGAGAATGGTTGGTGAGGCTGCCCTAACTTACCTGAGGCTTACCTCACTCATACCCACCCGGTCCGTGATTCAGCTCGCACCGGCCCGCACGGAAAGGTCACAGGCACGGCTTGGTCTCGGGATCGCAAAGTAGAAGCCAAGGGATGGTCAAGCGGGGGCAATGGCGGCATGGTGGCGGGCCGCCGCCCCGGTGATGCTTCAATTCCCCGGTGACTGACTACGACGTGCTCCGCGTCTTCTGCGGACCCCGCGGCGGCTACGGCAACGAACTGGGCGTGGTCCGCGAGGGCACCCTGCTCCCCGGCCGCGCCGACCGCCAGGCGCTCGCCGCCGAACTCGGCTTCAGCGAGACGGTGTTCGTCGACGACCCCGAGCGCGGCGTCCTCGACATCTACACCCCCACCCTGCGCCTGCCCTTCGCCGGCCACCCCTGCGTCGGCACCGCCTGGCTCCTGGACGTACCGGAACTGCTCACCCCGGCCGGCCGGGTCGGCACCCGCCTGGACGGCGAGTTCACCTGGATCGAGGCGCGCCCCGAGTGGGCCCCGCCCCGCACCCTGCGCCAGTACGCCACCCCGGCCGAGGTCGACGACCTCCCCGTCCCGCCGCCGGGGGAGTGGATCTACGCATGGTCCTGGGAGGACGAACCCGCCGGCCGGGTCCGAGCCCGCGCCTTCCCCGGCCGCGACGACGGCATCGACGAGGACGAGGCGACCGGTGCGGCGGCCCTGCTGCTGACGGCCCGGCTCGGCCGCGCTTTGAACATCACCCAGGGAGCGGGTTCCCAGATCCTGACGGCACCTCAGCCACAGGGGTGGGTGGAGGTCGGCGGGCGCGTGGTCCTGGAACGCTGACGGCAGGGCGGCAGGGCGGCAGGACGGCCCGGCGACCCGCGCGCCGGGCTCTTCGGCAGCCTGTCCAGGCGCTACGGCAGCGACGTCCCTACGGCAGCGTCAGGATGTCCGCGCCCGTCTCCGTGACCACCAGGGTGTGCTCGAACTGGGCGGTGCGCATGCGGTCCTTGGTGACGACGGTCCAGCCGTCGTCCCAGACGTCGTACTCGATGGTGCCGAGGGTCAGCATCGGCTCGATGGTGAAGGTCATGCCGGGCCGCATGACGGTGGTGGCGTGCGGGCTGTCGTAGTGCGGCACGATCAGCCCGGAGTGGAAGGACGTGCTGATGCCGTGCCCGGTGAAGTCGCGGACCACGCCGTAGCCGAAGCGCTTGGCGTACGACTCGATGACCCGGCCGACGACGTTGAGCTGCCGGCCCGGCCGGACCGCCTTGATCGCGCGGTTCAGCGCCTCGCGGGTGCGCTCCACGAGCAGGCGGCTCTCCTCGTCGACGTCACCGACGAGGTACGTGGCGTTGTTGTCGCCGTGCACACCGCCGATGTACGCCGTCACGTCCAGGTTGACGATGTCGCCGTCGCGCAGCACCGTCGAGTCGGGGATGCCGTGGCAGATCACCTCGTTGACGGAGGTGCACAGCGACTTGGGGAAGCCGCGGTAGCCGAGCGTGGACGGGTAGGCGCCGTGGTCGCACATGTAGTCGTGGGCCACCCGGTCCAGCTCGTCCGTGGTCACGCCCGGCGCGATGTGCCTGGCCGCCTCCTCCATCGCCTGCGCGGCGATCCGCCCGGCGACGCGCATCGCCTCGACGGTCTGTGGGGTCTGCACCTCCGGCCCGGTGTACGGCTTCGGCGCGGGCTTGCCGACGTACTCGGGGCGGCGGATGTTTCCGGGCACGGAACGGGCGGGGGACAGCTCCCCGGGGACGAGCAGCGACTGGCCAGACATGCCGGTGAGTCTATCGAGCGCCGATGGGGGAACATGTCGGTGGCGAGAGGAGCTGGTCATGGCCCTGTTCAAGAAGCGCACCGCGGGCAAGCCGGGGGAGTGGTTCTACTGTCTGGAGCACCAGAAGGTCGAGGAGGGCCCCGAGTGCCCGGCCAAGGACCGGTTCGGCCCGTACGCCTCCCGGCAGGAGGCCCAGCACGCGATGGACACCGCCCGTGAACGCAACCTCCAGTGGGAGACCGACCCCCGCTGGCACGACGCGACGTCCGGCGGACAGCAGGAAGAGGACCGGCCGGGGCCCCAGGGTTGACCGTCGGCCCGGGGCGGGAGCCCGACCGAACGGACGGCGTGGGAGGCGCACCCGTGGCCGAACGGACGGCGCCGGGCTGGTCGGGCGGGTCGGCACCGCCGGGCGGCCGGGTGTTTCGGGGCGGCCGCGGCCGATCAGGCGGGTGACTGTGCTGTGGTCGTGCGGGTCGTGCGGGCCGCGCGCAGCCGTACCGCGTGCTCGTTCGTCCGGGCGTCGTACGCCATCAGCCCCGGCAGGCACAGTGCCAGCAGTCCCACCGCGCCCGCGCACAGCACCCCGCCCGACCACACGGACGCCCGTACGCCCCACCAGGCGGCGACCGAACCGGAGCGGACCTGCCCCAGCTGCGGCCCCACCGAGTACGACAGCAGTTCGATGCCGGCCAGCCGGCCGCGCAGCGCGTCCGGGATGGTCTGGTTCCACATGGCGCCGCGGAAGATCCCGCTCACCATGTCGCACCCGCCCGCCACGGTGAGGCACAGCAGCACCAGCCACACGTCGCCGGCGACCCCGGCGGCGGCCACGGCCAGTCCCCACAGCAGCGCCGCCAGCACCACCGTCCGGCCGTGCCGGTGCACCCGCGAGGTCCAGCCGCTGGTCACGCTCACCAGCAAGGACCCCAGCGGCACGGCCGCGTACATCATCCCCAGCGACCAGCGGGCGTGCAGTTCGTCCGCGAGGAACGGCAGCACCGCCAGTGGCATCGCCAGGAACATCGCGGCCAGGTCCACCGCGTACGTCCCGAGCAGTTCCTTGCGGCCCCACGCGTACCGGGCGCCCTCGGCGATCGCCCGCAGCGACGGTTTCGCGGCCTCGTGGGCGGCGGGCTGGGCGGCGATGCGGACCACGAGGACGAGGGAGACGGCGAAGGTCGCCAGGTCCGCCGCGTAGGCCGGGGCGAGGCCCGCGTACGCCACGATCACGCCCGCCACCGCCGGTCCCGCCACACCCCCCACCGTCCAGCGCAGCGAGTTCAGCGCGGTCGCGGCGGGCAGGTGGTCGTGGGCGACGATCCGCGGCCAGAGCGCGTCGAGCGCGGGCCGCTGCACGGCGGTCAGCGCGGACGAAAGGGCGGCGACCGCGTACAGCGGCCACACCGCCGGGTGCGGCAGCAGCGCGTCGGCCAGCAGTCCGGCGCTGAGCACGCCCAGCCCGGCCTCGGTCCAAAGGATCAGCCGCCGCTTGTCCAGCGCGTCGGCGAGCGCCCCGCCGTAGAGCCCGAACACGATCAGGGGTACCAGCTCGACGGCCCCGATCGCCCCGACCGCCGCCGCGGAGCCGGTCAGCTCCTTCATCTGCACGGGCAGCGCGACGAAGGTGAGGAAGGTCCCGAAGTTGGAGACCAGCCCCGACACCCACAACCTGCGAAAGTCCCGCGAGGCCCGCCACGGAGCGAGATCGGGCAACAGCGCCCGCAGCCCCAAGGGCGGTGCGGAGGCCTCCGTGACGGGCGTGGCGGGGGAGGGGGCCGAGGGGGTCGAGGGGGTCGAGGGGGTCGAGGGGGCCGAGGGGGCCGAAGAAGGCGCGGGGACGTGGTCGGTCACGTCGGGTCATGCTCGGGCGGGCACCGGGCGGGGGCAACCGGTTTTCCGCAGGGATCGCCGCCAGGCCCCTTCCCGGCCCAGCCCCTCCCCACCCCGGCCAGGACCCGTCACCCCCCCTGCCCACCGCGCCGCCGTCCGCTCCCCGCGCTACCAGCGTGCGGGCGGCGGGGCCGTGAGGGTTTCCGCCAGTTTCGACAGACGGTCCCGCCAGCGGCCGCGACCGCGTGGGCCGGGCAGGGCGTTCTCGCCGGCTGCCGCGCTGACCAGGTGCTGGACGGTGTCCAGGTCCAGTTCGGCGCCGGCCGGCACCGCCAGGGACTCGTGGGCCATCGCCGCCAGTTCGCCGGTGCCCGCGCCCAGGGCCAGCACCGTCGCCCCGGCCCGCCGGGCCTCGTGCACCCGGGCCAGCAGCGGCACCGGCTCCTCGGGGGCCACGACGAGCAGGGTCTCGCCGCGCCGGGCGGCCTCCAGCCGGCCGAGCCCGACGGCGAGGTGCGCAGGGTCCGAGGGGCACGCGCCGTGCCGTACCAGGGTCGGGGCCAGTTCGGGCGTGCCCGACCAGGCGGCCTCGTCCACCAGGTGGGCCGCCAGGTGCCACGGCTCGTGATCAGGGGTGCCCACCAGGAGCAGCCCGCCCCCGTGCGACACCACGGACCCCCGCAGCGCCCCGGCGAACCGCCGGGTGGCGTCCAGCCACTCGGTCCCGGCGAGCACTTCGCGCAGCAACGCGACCCGTACGGCGTCCATACGAGCGCATGGTGCCCCAAACGGCGCCGCCCGATGTGCGGTTCGGCCCGGATTCGCCCGCACCGGGGACCCCCGGCCGGACGCCGGTGACGCGGCTCACCCGGGCGGGTGGGGGCCGCCCCGCGGACGTAGAGTCGGCCCATGACCTCTACGACCCCCACCGACAGTGCAGGCAGGGCGCAGAAGGCCCCCGCCAAGGACCCCTGGGACCTCCCCGACGTCTCCGGGCTGGTCGTCGGCGTGCTCGGCGGGACCGGCCCGCAGGGCAAGGGCCTCGCCTACCGGTTCGCCCGGGCCGGCCAGAAGGTGATCATCGGCTCCCGGGCCGCCGAGCGGGCGCGGGCCGCGGCCGAGGAGATCGGCCACGGCGTCGAGGGCGCCGACAACGCCGAGACCGCACGGCGCAGCGACGTCGTGATCGTCGCGGTGCCCTGGGAGGGCCACGGCAAGACCCTCCAGGCGCTGCGCGGCGAACTGGCCGGCAAGCTCGTCGTGGACTGCGTCAACCCGCTCGGCTTCGACAAGAAGGGCGCCTACGCGCTCACGCCCGAGGAGGGCAGCGCCGCCGAACAGGCCGCCGCACTGCTCCCCGACTCGCGGGTGACCGCCGCATTCCACCACCTGTCGGCCGTGCTCCTTGAGGACCCGGAGACCGAGCGCATCGACACCGACGTGATGGTCCTCGGCGAGGAGCGCGCCGACGTGGAGACCGTCCAGGCGCTGGCCGGCCGCATCCCCGGCATGCGCGGCATCTTCGCCGGGCGGCTGCGCAACGCCCACCAGGTCGAGTCGCTCGTCGCCAACCTGATCTCGGTCAACCGCCGCTACAAGGCGCACGCCGGGCTGCGGCTCACGGACGTCTGAGCCGCCCCGGCACCGCTCCGGGACGCGCATGGGGGACACTGGTCGGCGAAGCAGTCCCGAGCAGTGCCCCCGCCTTCCCGCAGTGTCCCGTGTTCCCGACAGGAGCCCACCGTCATGCCCCGCCTCGCCCTCTACGCCCTGATCGTCTGCGTGCTCGCCGTGGCCGCGGCCGTCGTCTCCTTCGTGCAGGGCAGCTGGCTGGGGGTCGTGTGGATCCTGCTCGCGGGCGTGTCGTCCAACATGACCTGGTACTACGCGCGCCGGGGCCGGGCGGCGAGCAGGAGCGGGTCCGTCACCGGCTGACCGCGCAGAACTCGTCCGGGGCCTGCCAGAACTGGTACAGGATCCGGCCGCAGTCCTGTTCCAGGCCCCCGACGCCGAGATGGCGCAGGAGCGCGTCGATCACGTCGAAGAACGCGCTGTTGACCGCCGGCACCCACAGCAACGCGAAGACGAACAGCAGACCGAACGGCGCGAAGGGCTCCACCTGCCGCTTCACCCCGTGCGACAGCCACGGCTCGATCACGCCGTAGCCGTCCAGGCCCGGCACCGGCAGGAGGTTCAGGATCGCGGCCGTCACCTGGAGCAGCGCGAGGAAGGCGAGCGCGTAGCGGAACGCGGACGGCACGCCGTCCAGCGCGTGCAGCCAGAACGGCGCCGTGCACACCGCCGCGAACAGCACGTTCGTCAGGGGGCCCGCCGCCGAGACCAGACTGTGCCGCCAGCGGCCGGGGATCCGGCCCCGCTCGATGAAGACCGCGCCGCCGGGCAGACCGATCCCGCCCATGATCAGGAAGACCACGGGCAGCACGATGCTCAGCAGGGCGTGCGTGTACTTCAGCGGGTTGAGCGTCAGGTAGCCCTTCGCGCCGACCGTGATGTCACCGCTGTGCAGCGCGGTGCGGGCGTGCGCGTACTCGTGCAGGCACAGGGAGACGATCCAGGCCGCCGTCACGAACAGGAACACCGCGACCCCCGGCCGCTCGGCGAACCCGGTCCAGGTGGCCCACCCGGTGACGGCGGTGACGGCCAGGATCCCCAGGAAGACGGGACTGATCCGGCGGTCGCCGCGACGGGCGGTGGCGGTGGTCATGGGCAGGGCACTCCTGGAGGTGGTGGGCCGGTGCCGCCACGATCGGCGGGTGGGTCGACCGTACCGGTGGTGCGAAGGGAACGTCCTGCGGACGGGATCCGGTTCCCGGTGGTCGTCACGCTGTCGTCAAGCCGACCGAGGAGGCGGCCGGCGTCGTCGACGATGCTCGCGGCCCACCGGACCCTGCTGACCCGTCCCGCCGACGGCGAGTACCGGCACGAGGAGTCGGGTGTCTTCGAAGGACGCGATCCGCATTCCCGTCGCCGACCAGGTGCTGACGCTCGATTCTTCCCGGTTCGTACGGATCTGAGACGGGCGCTCCCGGTCCCGGGGAAACCCCGAGCGGTGCCCCCGCGTCCCCAGGGACAATGGACCCCGTGCGCTACCGCATCCTCGGCACCACCCAGGCATTCCGCCCCGACGGCACCGCCGTCCCGGTCGGCGGAGCGCGGCTGCGTGCCCTGCTGGCCGTGCTCGCCCTGCGCCCCGGACGGACGGTCCCCGTGTCCGTCCTGGTCGACGAGGTGTGGGAGGACGACCCGCCCGCCGACGCCACGGGCGCGCTGCAGGCGCTGGTCGGGCGGTTGCGCCGGGCGATCGGCGCGGACGCGGTGGCCTCCGCCGACGGCGGCTACCGGCTCACCGCGACGTCAGACGACATCGACCTGCACCGTTTCGAACGGCTGGCCGGCGAGGGCCAGGCCGCGCTGGCCGACGGCGACCCCGCCAAGGCCGCCGCCGCCCTCGACGACGCCCTCGCCCTGTGGCACGGCCCCGCCCTCGCCGACCTGCCCGACCGCACCGCCGAGGCGGCCCGGTGGGAGACCCGCCGGATGGACGTGCGCCGGGCCCGCCTCGCCGCCGCCCTCGCCCTCGGCGAGGCCGAGCACGCCCTGCCCGAGCTGACGGCCCTGTGCGACACCCACCCCCTGGACGAATCCCTCCAGGCCCTGCGGCTGCGCGCCCTGCACGGGGCGGGCCGCACCGCCCAGGCGCTGGCCGCCTACGAGGACGTACGGCGGCTGCTGGCCGACCGCCTCGGCTCCGACCCCGGCCCGGAGCTGCGTGCGCTGCACGAGTGGCTGCTGGACCCGGGGGACGGGGACGGGGACGGGGACGGGGGCGGGAGCGGCCGGCGGTACGGCGTCCCGGCCCGCGCCGCCGCGCCCGCCGAGCACCCAGCCCCGGCCGCACCCCCCAGCAACCTGCGCGCCCGGCTCACCTCCTTCGTGGGCCGCGAGGCCGA
Organism: Streptomyces sp. NPDC056160; assembly: GCF_042268205.1. Lineage (NCBI taxonomy): Bacteria > Bacillati > Actinomycetota > Actinomycetes > Kitasatosporales > Streptomycetaceae > Streptomyces > Streptomyces sp. NPDC056160. The sequence continues at coordinate 13,650 of NZ_JBHJUW010000012.1, read as the reverse complement.
CATCGAGGCGCTGCGCGCCGACCTCGGCGAGGCACGGCTGGTCACGCTGCTCGGGCCCGGCGGGGCCGGCAAGACACGGCTGTCGCAGGAGGCCGCCGAGGCCCTGCGGCCGGCGCCCCGCGACGGGGTGTGGCTGGCCGAACTGGCTCCGGTCGACGGCCCGGACGCCGTCCCCGAGGCCGTACTGACCGCCGTGGGAGCCCGCGAGACCGTGCTCTACGGCGCGGGCGCCGAGGAGATACGCGCCGCCGTCGCCGACCGGCACGACGGCCCGGTCGAACGGCTCGTCGAACACTGCTCCCGGCGCCGCATGCTCCTGCTCCTGGACAACTGCGAACACGTCGTCGATGCCGCCGCCCGCCTCGTCCAGGAGCTCCTCGCCCGCTGCCCCGGCCTCACCGTCCTCGCCACCAGCCGCGAACCCCTCGGCGTACCCGGCGAACTGCTGCGGCCGGTCGAACCGCTGCCCGAGCCGGTCGCGCTGCGCCTGCTCGCCGAGCGGGGCGCGGCCGTACGGCCCGGGTTCCGCGTCGACACCGACGAGGACACCGCCGCCGCCTGCGCCGAGATCTGCCGCCGCCTGGACGGCCTGCCCCTGGCCATCGAGCTGGCCGCCGCCCGGCTGCGGATGCTCACCCCCCGCCAGATCGCCGACCGGCTCGACGACCGCTTCCGCCTGCTCACCTCCGGCAGCCGCACCGTACTTCCCCGCCAGCAGACCCTGCGCGCCGTCGTCGACTGGTCCTGGGACCTGCTCGATGCGGGCGAACGGGACGTCCTGAGCCGCCTGTCCGTCTTCGCCGGCGGCTGCGACCTCGCCGCCGCCGAGGCCGTGTGCGGGCCCGCCGCCTTCGACGCCCTCGGCTCCCTCGTCGACAAGTCCCTCGTGGTGGCCGCGCCCGCCACCGAGGGCCAGATGCGCTACCGGCTGCTCGAGACCGTCGCGGAGTACGCCGGGGAGCGGCTGGCGGAGAGCGGCGGACGCGGCCCCGCCGAGCGCGCCCACCTCGTCCACTACCGCGAACTGGCCCGCACCACCGACCCGTTGCTGCGCGGACCCCGCCAGCAGGCCGCCATCGCCCGCTACGAGCTGGAGTACGAGAACCTGCGCACCGCCCTGCGGCACGCCGTCGCCGAACGCGACGAGCAGGAGGCGCTGTGCCTGATCCACTCCCTGGCCGTGTACTGGCAGATGCGCGACGTGCGCATCGAGGCCCGCAACTGGTGCACCGACGTGATGGCCTTCACCCCCGACCCCTTCACCGAGCCGGTGCGCCGCGCCGCGCCGGTGTGGCAGCGCTGCACGGAGGCTCCGCCACCGATGACGGACGAGGTCCTCGCCGAAGCCCGCCGCGGCCTCCACCTCCTCCACCTCGCCTGCATGGACACCGAACTGGACGCGTGGGAGACCCCCGAGGCCAAACGCAAGCTGCGGGTCATCACCGAGGTCTACGAACCAGGTCTGCCGCAGGGCTGCCGCTACCCCGGCATGCTGTGGTTCTTCGCCGTGATGCTGAGCGGCGACGTGACGCGGCTGCGCATGGTCCTCGACGCGTCCGTGGACACCTGCCGCTCCACGCCGGGTTTCGAGTGGGAGCTGGGCGGCGCCCTCCAGATGCGGGCCAACCTGCTGGCCAACCGCGCCGAGGGAGCGGCCGGCGCGGCCCGCGACGCGGACGAGGCGCTGGAGATCTTCCGGCGCCTCGGGGACGTCTGGGGCACCGCCGAGGCGCTCGCCGCGCGCGGCGAGGCCCACGAACGCGCCGGACACCACCACAAGGCCGCCGCCGACTACGAGGCGGCCGTGGAGCACGCCGAACGGCTCGGTGCCCGGGCACAGGTGGCGGTGCTCCAGTCCCGGCTGGGCAGTTGCCTGATCGAGGCGGGCGAGAGCGAGCGGGGCGAGCGGCTGCTGCGCGAGGTGATCGCCGGGGGCCAGGGTGCCGCGAACGAGGCGTTGCCCGCCGCCCGGCTCTTCCTCGCCGGCTGGCTCGGGATGACCGGCCGCATCCCCGAGGCGCGGGATCAACTGCGGTCGCTGCGCGAGGAGTTCGGCATCTCCCACTTCGTCGTCTTCGACGCCTTCATCCTCGGGGTGGACGCCTGGCTCGACGCGGTCGACGACCGTGCGCAGGAGGCGCTGGCCAAGGCGCGCAAGGCACTCGTGCGAGCCGACGACCCGCTGTCCCGGGCCATCGCGCCGCACATGCGTTCCGCGTACCTGACCACCGGGGCGATGGCCCTGGCCGGGCTGGACGGCGGGGCGCGGGCCCGGGACGCGGCGCGCTGCCTGGCCGTCGCCGACGCCCTGCTGCCGCCCGGCCACTTCGTCTCCGCCCTGGAGCGCCACGTCCGTGACCTGGTCGTGGAGCGGATCCGGGGCACGCTCGACGAAGCGGAGTTCGAGGCGGCGTACGCCGAGGGCGGCGGCCTGTCCCCGGAGGAGGCCACCGCCCTGATCTGAGGCCGCGGGCCTCAGGTCTTGGTGCGGAACTTGTGGATGGCGAGCGGGGCCGCGACGGCGGTGATCCCGACCGACCAGGCCACGGTCACCCACAGGTCGTGTGCGACCGGCCCGCCCAGCATCAGGCCGCGGGCCGCGTCGGCGAGTGTGGAGAGCGGGTTGTAGTCGGTGAAGTGCTGGAGCCAGCCCGGCATCGACTGGGTCGGCGCGAAGATCGACGAGCCGAACTGGAGCGGGAAGAGCACCAGGAAGCCCATCGCCTGTACGGACTGCGCGTTCTTCAGCATGACGCCGAGGGTGAGGAACACCCACATGATCGACGAGGCGAACAGCGCGGACAGGCCCACGGTCGCGAACAGGCCGGGCCAGTTGCCGATGTGGAAGCCCACCAGCACGGCGACGATCATCAGCACGACCGTGGCGAAGATCATCCGGAACAGTTCCACCGCGATCTTCGCGAACAGCACCGAGCCGCGGCCGATCGGCAGGGACCGGAAGCGGTCCATGACACCGCTGTTGAAGTCCTGGCTGAAGCCCGTGCCGACGCCCTGGGACAGCGTCATGCTGTTCATCGCCAGCATGCCCGGGATGACGTACTGGACGTACTGCTTCTGGCCGCCGCCCAGCGCCTGCCCGATCGAGCCGCCGAAGACGTACACGAACAGCAGCGTGAAGACGATCGGCATCAGCAGCGCGTCGAACATGGACTCGGGGTCCTGGCGGATCCACAGCAGGTTGCGGCGGATCAGCGCGCCGGTGTGCCGCAGGTGCCCGCGCAGCGGGATGCGGACGTCGGCGGCGGCCGGGGCGGTGGCGGTGACGGCGCTCATACGGCGACCTCCTCGCGGTCGTCGCTGGGGCGGGCGTCCTGCGGGGCACTGGCGCGGTGGCCGGTGAGGGACAGGAAGACCTCGTCCAGACTGGGGAGTTCGGTGGTGATGGAGCTGATGGTGATGCCGCGCGCGGTGACGGCGCCGACGACGGCGGTCAGCTGCTCGTCGCTGAGGACGGGCACGAGCAGGGAGGCGCTGTCGGGGTCGACGGTGGTGGTCGCCAGCCCGGTGATGCCCAGCTCGTCGAGCGTCCCGGCGAGCGGGGTCAGTTCCCGGGGATCGGCCGGCTTCACCCGCAGGGTGCGCCCGCCGACCTTCGCCTTGAGTTCCTCGATGCCGCCGTTCGCGATGACCTTGCCGCGGTCGACCACGGTCAGCTCGGAGGCCAGCTGCTCGGCCTCCTCCATGTACTGGGTGGTCAGCAGGACGGTGACCCCTTCGCCGACCATCTCCTTGACCTCGTCCCACACCTCGTTGCGGGTGCGCGGGTCGAGGCCGGTGGTCGGCTCGTCCAGGTAGAGGACGGCGGGGCGCCCGATCATGGAGGCGGCGAGGTCGAGGCGGCGCCGCATACCGCCGGAGTACGTGCTCGCCGGGCGCCGGGCCGCCTCGGTGAGCGAGAACCGCTCCAGCAGCTCGTCGGCGCGGGTGCGGGCGTCCTTGCGGGGCAGGTCGAGCAGCCGCCCGATCAGGTACAGGTTCTCCCAGCCGGGCAGCTTCTCGTCGACGGAGGCGTACTGCCCGGTGAGCCCGATCACCCGGCGCAGCTGCCGGGGCTGCCGTACGACGTCGTAGCCGGCCACGGTGGCCCGGCCGGAGTCGGGGGTGAGCAGGGTGGACAGGATGCGGACCAGGGTCGTCTTGCCGGCCCCGTTCGGCCCGAGCACGCCCATCACGGTGCCCTCGCGCACGTCCAGGTCCACGCCGTCCAGCGCCTTGGTCTCGCCGTAGTGCTTGACCAGCCCCCGCACCGTGACGGCGTCGCCGGCGCCGCCGGGGTTCTTGTCGATTCGCGTCATGCCGAAGACGATCCCAGCCCCCACCGACAAACCGCCGACAGTCCACCGACGCCGGCGCCCGGCCCCCGACATCGGGCCGGCGTGACGACCCGCCCCGGACCCCGGGCCCCGGGGACGAGGACGCCCCGATGCTCGTCCGGGCGGGCCGCGGCCGGGGGCACCGCGGCCCGGGGCCCGGCTGCCGGTGGTCGGCCGGGGTGACGCGCGTCCGGCCGGTGTCCTGGGGTCTTCCGGTGGGGCGGTGCCCCGGCCGGCCGCGGGCCGTGCCCGGCCGCTGGCCCGGCGCCCTCAGCGGCACCCCCGCCGCCGACGCACCGCCCCACCGCCGCCGACGCGCCGACGCACCGCCCCACCGCCGACGCGCCGACGTCGGGGGCGGTCGCCGGGAGTCGGCTACCAGGGGGACGGCTGTCGGGAGGCGAGGGTTGCCAGGTGCACGGAGGTGGGCCGGGCGCGGGTCGGGTCCGGCCCGATGGCCCGCCCCGATGCCCTCAGCGGTGCATGGCCTCCGTCGGTTCCGGGACGTGGCCGGTGACGACCCGGGCGGCGTGCGTGGGTTCCGGGCGGCGGCGGTCGACCGTGTAGGAGGCGGCGGCCACGACCAGCCCCAGCACGGCCAGGGCACCGCCGGCCACGGCGGGGGAGGTCGCTCCGAACCCGGCGGCCAGGGCGAGGCCGCCGATCCAGGCGCCGCCCGCGTTGGCCAGGTTGAAGGCGGCCTGGTTGGCGGAGGAGGCCAGGGACGGGGCCGCGGACGCCTTCTCCATGACCATGAGCTGGAGCGGCGAGCCGGTGACGAAGGCGGCCATGCCCAGCAGGGTCACCGCCAGGGCCGCGCTCCACTCGGCCCGCATCAGCAGTGGGAAGAGGAACAGGACGACCGCCAGCGAGGCCAGACCGCCGGACAGGGTGCCCCGCAGCGAGTGGTCGGCCAGCCGGCCGCCCAGCAGGTTGCCGGCCGTCGCGCCCACGCCGAACAGCGCCAGCAGCAGGGTCACGCTGGCCTCGGCGTAACCGGCGGCGCCGGTGAGCATCGGGGTGATGTAGCTGTAGGCCGCGAACAGCGCGCCGAAACCGGCGACGGTCGTCAGCAGGGCCAGCCAGACGGGCAGGGAGCGCAGGGCCGCCAGTTCGCCGCGCAGGCCGGTGGCCGGGGCGGCGTGGGCGTGGTCGCGGGGGATGAGCAGGGCGAGGGCGGCGATGGCCGCCACACCGATCGCGCTCACGCCGAGGAAGGTCGCCCGCCAGCCCAGGTGCTGGCCCATGAGCGTGGCGACCGGGACTCCGGCGACGTTGGCGACGGTGAGGCCGAGGAACATCAGTGATACCGAGCGGGCCTTGCGCTCGGGCGGCACCATGCCCGTCGCGACCACGGCGCCGACGCCGAAGAAGGCGCCGTGCGGCAGACCGCTCAGGAAACGGGCGGCCAGCAGCCAGCCGTGGCCGGGGGCGAGCGCGGAGAGCGCGTTGCCCACGACGAACAGGGCCATCAGGCCGATCAGGACGTTCCGGCGGGGCATCCGCGCGGTGAGCGCGGCCAGCAGCGGTGCGCCGATGACCACGCCCAGCGCGTACGCGGACACCAGGTGCCCGGCGGTGGGGATCGAGATGTGCAGGTCGTCCGCGACGTCGGGCAGCAGGCCCATCATCACGAACTCGGTCGTGCCGATGCCGAAGGCGCCCACGGCGAGGGCGAGCAGGGCCAGGGGCATGAGAGACCTTTCGGGGTGGGGTTCCGTACAGCGTGCGCGTTATATGTTCAGCTGCGGAACAAAGTCTCTCGGGCCTGGTATTCCGGCAGGTTACGAGCCGGTTGCCGATGTGGTGACCTTCACACGCGCCGCGATCGGCAGATGGTCGCTGCCCGTGCGCGGCAGCGTCCAGGAGCTTACCGGGTCCACACCCCTGACCATGATCTGGTCGATCCGGGCCATCGGGAACGAGGCCGGCCAGCTGAACCCGAACCCGCTGCCCGCCGCGCCCTGCGTGGAGCGCATCTGGGAGGTGACGGAGCCCAGCGAGCGGTCGTTCATCGTGCCGTTGAGATCGCCGAGCAGCACCACCCGCGGCAGCCGCTCGTGGGCGATCGCCGTGCCCAGCGCGCTCGCGCTCTGGTCACGCTGCTGGGCGGTGAACCCGGCGTTCATCTTCACCCGGACGGAGGGCATGTGGGCGACGTACACCGCGATCGGGCCCTCGGGCGTCGCCACCGTGGCGCGCATGGCCCGCGTCCAGCCGAGCCGGATGTTCACCGGCCGGACCGCGCTGAGCGGGTACTTGCTCCACACTCCCACCGTGCCCTCCACGGCGTGGTACTTGTACGCCGACGCCAGCGCCCTCTCGTACACCGGCACCGCGGACGCCTTCAGCTCCTCCAGCGCGAGCACGTCCGCGCCGGAGGCGGCCACCTCGCGGGCGGTGCCGGTCGGGTCGGGGTTGTCGGCGTTGACGTTGTGCGTGGCCACCGTCAGGTCACCGCCGCCACCGGTCCTGTCGACGAGCAGACCGCCGAACAGGTTCAGCCAGACGGCGACGGGCAGCACCAGCGCCAGCAGCGCGGTCGCCGACTTCCGCGCCAGCGCCACCACGAGCAGCACCGGGACGAACAGCCCCAGCCAGGGCAGGAAGGTCTCGGTGAGACTGCCGAGGTTGCCGACGCGGTTGGGGATGTGCGAGTGCAGCAGCATCACCAGCGCCAGCAGCGCCGCCAGCACGGCCGGGACGATGCCCCGGCGCCAGATCCGCCGGTCGCCGCGCCAGCCGCCGAAGAGCCGGTCCACCAGGCGCCGAAACCGGTTCTCCGGACGCTCGGGCCCCGAGTCGCCGCCGTCCGTCTCCGTCAAGTACGCCTGCTGCGCCATACCGTCGCCTCACTGCCTGCTGTGCACACCGTTCACCCCGTGGGCTACGACCCTAGGGGATGATCGGTTCCGTTCCCGCCGTCCACGACGGCCGTACGGGCACGAGGACGAACAAGCCGGCGGGAGGAGTTCCGGTTGCGGTGCCCCACACGTGTTCTGTGACGAAACGAGCACATTACGAGGGAGCGGCCGGCTTGGGACGGAGTGACCGGCGTGGCCCGTTCTCCGCGTCCGCCCGCCCGCCGGTGTCCGAAGGGGCCGAAGCGGCGGACAGGTCCGGGAGCCGAAGGCGCCTAGGGTGCCGAAGGGGCGGTCCCTGCCGGATCCGGCGGGGGACTGACGGGCCGTGGGGCGGGCGGTGCGGTGGGGCGTACGTCGGGGCGCAGCCCTTCGAGCGCCGTGTCCACGATCTGCTCCGCCAGCCCCTCGGGCAGGTCCGCGTCGGGCCGCATGACGCTGCGCACCAGCATCGGGCCGACGAGGAGGTCGTTGAGCAGTTCGACGTCGACGTCGGCGCGCAGTTCCCCGTTGAGCTGGCCGCGGCGCAGGACTTCGACCTGGAGCCTGCGCCGGGGTTCGACGACCGTGGCGTGGTAGGCGCACCAGATCTTCGGGCTGCTCTTCATCTGGGCGTAGACGTTGTGCAGGATCGCCGAGGAGCGGCTGACCAGTCCGCGCCGGCGCAGTTGCTCAAGGAGGGCGACGAGGTCGTCGCGCATGGACGTGCCGGGCAGGTCGGCCTCGGGTGGTTCGGCGGCGCGCACGACGTCGACGAACAACTCGTCCTTGCCGCTCCAGCGGCGGTAGATCGTGGCCTTGCCGACACCGGCCGTGCGGGCGATGCGCTCGATGGAGAGTTCGGCGAGCGGTACGCCCTCCTCCAGCAGCTTCATCACGCCCTCGACGATGGCGCGTTCCACCGCCTCGCTGCGGGGCCGCCCCCGTACGGGGAACTCCGGAGCGGTCTGGCTGTCGGCGAGGCTCACCTGAGACGTCCTTTCGTCGTACCGGGTCATTGTCCCCCGGTGGCCGGGCGGTGGTCCCGCCCACCGCCCGGCCGTGCGCCCCCGTCGACTGCTCCCGCCCCGTCGCCCCCGTGTCCCCCTGTCCGCCGCTCGTGTGCCGGCCCGGCGTTCACCGGTGCCGTGCTGGTCGGCGTCACCGCTCCCGTTCGGGCCGGTGTCCACCACTCCCGTTCGGGCCGGTGTCCACCACTCCCGTGCGGGCCGGTGTCCACCGCTCCCGTACTAGTCGGCCGCTGCGACCAGTTCCGGTTCCTCCTGGCCCGCTGCCTGCTTCGGCGTGCGGCCGGGCAGGAACACGGCCACCACGACCGCGCCGATCAGCGCGACCACGGTGCCGCACAGCGCGGTGACGTGCATGGCGTGCAGGAAGGCGTCGTCGGCCGGGCCGACCAGGGCCTGCCCGCGCGCGCCGAGCTTCCCGGCGATGCCGAGCGTGGCCTCGATGGACTCGCCGGCCGTGTCCCGCAGGCCGGCCGGGAGCATCCCGAGCTTGCCCTCGATCGAGTTGCGGTACGCCGTGGAGAGCACCGAGCCGAGCACCGCGATGCCGAGCGCGCCGCCGACCTGGCGGAAGGTGTTGCTCAGCGCGGAGGCCGAGCCCGCCTTCTCGCGCGGCAGCGCCTGCATGATGACCACGCTGGTCGGGGTCATGATGTGCGCCATGCCGGTGCCCATGAGGAAGAAGACGACCTCCAGGACCCAGATCGGCGTGTCCGCCTCGAACCCGGCGAACGCGGCCAGCATGCCGGCCAGCACGACCAGGCCGGCCGTGGTGGTGGCCTTGTAGCCGAAGCGGTCGACGACCAGCCGGGCGCGCGGTGCGAAGATCATCTGGGCGGCGGCCAGCGGGATCATGAGCAGGCCGGACTCCAGTGGGGAGTAGCCGCGCACGCTCTGCGTGTAGAAGACGGAGAAGAAGGTCACGCCCATCAGCGCGAAGAAGACCAGCGCGATGGCGGCCATGGCGGCCGAGAAGACCTTGTTCTTGAAGTAGGTCACGTCCAGCGACGGGTGGTCGCTGCGCTTCTCGTACACGATGAACGCCGCGAGGACGACGACACCGGCGGCGATGGTCGCGAGGACCGTCCCGTTGGTGAAGTCGGCCAGCTCGCCGCCCTTGATGATGCCGTAGACGAGCAGGACCAGGCCGACCACGGACAGGACGACGCCGGCCGGGTCGAGCCGCCCGGGGCGCGGGTCGCGGGAGTCGGGCACCAGCCACACCATCAGCACCACCGCGGCGATCACGATCGGCACGTTGACGAGGAAGACCGAGCCCCACCAGAAGTGGTCCAGGAGCAGGCCCCCGGTGATCGGGCCGATGGCGATGGCGAGGCCCACGCCGCCGGCCCAGATGCCGATGGCCTTGGGCTGTTCCTCGCGTTCGAAGACGTTCATGAGGACGGCGAGGGTGGCCGGCATGACGAACGCGGCGCCCAGGGCCATCAGCGCGCGGTAGGCGATCAGCTGACCCGGGGAGCCGGACTCGGCGGCCAGGGCGGAGCCGATGCCGAAGACGACGAGGCCGCCGAGCAGGACCTTCTTGCGGCCCACCCGGTCGCCGACGAGGCCCGCGGTGAACAGCAGACCGGCGAAGACGAGCGTGTAGGCGTTGATCGCCCACTCCAGCTCGCTCTGGGTCGCGCCGAGCCCGGTCGGGGCCGGTGTCGCGATCGTCTTCATGGCGACGTTCAGGATCGAGTTGTCGAGCACCACTATCAGCAGGCTCAGCATCAGCACGCCGAGGATCGCCCAACGGCGGCGGTGCACCGCTTCCGGTATCCGGGAGCCGGCGGCGGCGCTGTCGGCAGGAGTAGTCATGCCGTCGAGCCTAGGGCATTTCCGATACGAGACCGTCTCGTATCGGAAATCCTTTACTCAGATCTTACGACTGGTGTCCTTGCCGTTCCCGCCGGAACCCGTTGCGGCCGCTCCCGCCGGTACCCGTGCGGCCGCTCCCGCCGGTAACCCGTCGTGCGAACGGACCGGGAACGGACCGAGACTTGAGGCACAGGGGGGTGCTCTGGCCCACCGCGGGCGGAGGTGCCACCATGGAGGGGAGTCCGGGGACGCCGTCAGGGCGCCTCGAGATGACTGAAGGAGCCGTTGCAATGACGCAGCTTCCGGCTGCCCAGCCTGCGCAGAACAGCCCCTCCGACGGCAGTGGCAAGACGCTGTACGGAGGCAAGGGCACCCGCCGCATCACCGTCCGCGACATCACCCTCGCCAAGGAACGCGGCGAGAAGTGGCCCATGCTCACCGCCTACGACGCGATGACCGCGTCCGTCTTCGACGAGTCCGGCATCCCGGTGATGCTGGTCGGGGACTCGGCGGGCAACTGCCACCTCGGGTACGAGACGACCGTGCCCGTCACCCTCGACGAGATGACCATGCTGTCGGCCGCGGTCGTGCGCGGCACCCGGCGTGCCCTGATCGTCGGCGACCTGCCCTTCGGCTCCTACCAGGAGGGCCCGGTGCAGGCGCTGCGCTCGGCCACCCGCCTGGTGAAGGAGGCGGGCGTCGGCGCCGTGAAGCTGGAGGGCGGCGAGCGCTCGCACGAGCAGATCCGCCTCCTGGTGGAGTCGGGCATCCCGGTCATGGCCCACATCGGCCTGACCCCGCAGTCCGTCAACGCCATGGGCTACCGCGTCCAGGGCCGCGGCGAGGAGGCCGCCCAGCAGCTGCTGCGCGACGCCAAGGCCGTGCAGGACGCGGGCGCGTTCGCCGTCGTGCTGGAACTGGTCCCCGCCGAGCTGGCGGCCGAGGTGACACGGGTGCTGCACATCCCGACCGTCGGCATCGGCGCCGGGCCCGAGACGGACGCGCAGGTCCTGGTCTGGACCGACATGCTCGGGCTGACCGGCGGGCGGGTGCCGAAGTTCGTGAAGAAGTACGCCGACCTGCGCACGGTCATGGGCGACGCGGCCCGTGCCTTCGCCCAGGACGTCGTCGGCGGAACGTTCCCGCTGGAGGAGCACTCCGTCCACTAGGCCATCGCGGTCACACATGGCCCCGGGGTCGCACCGGCCCCGCGGTCACCCCCTGGACCACTGCGGTGACACCGAGGAGCCCCGGCCGATCTTCCCCCGTCGGCCGGGGCTCCTGCCGTGCGCGGCGGCCGGGGCCTGTCGTCCGTGCCCTACGCCTGCTCGCGCCAGCCGTTGGTGATCGGCAGCCTGCGGTCCTTGCCGAAGCCCTTCGCGGAGATCTTGGTGCCCGGCGGGTACTGGCGCCGCTTGTACTCGGCCCGGTCGACCATCCGCAGCGTCTTGACGACCAGCTCGCGGTCGTAGCCCGCCGCGACGATCTCGTCGGCGCCCCGGTCCCGGTCGACGTACAGCTCCAGGATCGCGTCGAGCACCGGGTAGTCCGGCAGCGAGTCCGTGTCCACCTGGCCCGGGCGCAGCTCCGCGCTCGGCGGCTTGCTGATGGAGTTCTCCGGGATCGGCGGGGTCTGGCCCCGCTCGGCCGCGGCCCGGTTGCGCCACTCGGCCAGCCGGAAGACCGACGTCTTGTACACGTCCTTGATCGGGCCGTACGCGCCCACCGAGTCGCCGTACAGCGTCGAGTAGCCCACCGCCAGCTCCGACTTGTTGCCGGGGGCGAGGACGATGTGGCCCTCCTGGTTGGAGACCGCCATCAGCAGGGTGCCGCGCAGCCGGGACTGGAGGTTCTCCTCCGCCAGGCCGGTCAGCCCGAGCGAGCCCATGTACGCGTCGAACATGGGCTCGATCGGCACCGTGCGGAGGTGCAGACCGGTGCGCCGGGCCAGCTCGGCCGCGTCGTCCCTGGAGTGCTCGGAGGAGTACTTCGACGGCATGGAGATGCCGTACACGTTCTCCGCGCCGATCGCGTCGCAGGCGATGGCCGCGACGAGGGCGGAGTCGATGCCGCCGGACAGGCCGACGAGGACGGACCGGAAGCCGTTCTTTCGCACGTACGCGCGCAGGCCCGCGACCAGCGCCGAGTAGACCTCCTCGTCGTCGCCCAGGTGCTCGGCGAAGGAGCCCGTGAACTCGGGCTCGTAGGCGGGCAGCGGCGCCTCGGACAGGACGACGCGGTCGACCCGCAGCCCGTCGTCCACCACGCCCGCCGGCGCGTCGGCCGCCGCGGCGGGCAGGTCCAGGTCCAGGACGAAGCAGCCCTCGCTGAACTGCGGCGCCCGCGCGATCACCTCGCCGTCCGCGCCGACGACGATCGAGTCGCCGTCGAACACCAGCTCGTCCTGGCCGCCCGTCATGGCCAGGTAGGCCGTGGTGCAGCCGGCCTCCTGGGCCCGCTTGCGGACCAGCTCCAGACGGGTGTCGTCCTTCTCCCGCTCGTAGGGGGAGGCGTTGACGGAGAGCAGCAGCCCCGCGCGCGCGGTGCGCGCGGCCGGGACGCGCCCGCCGTCCTGCCACAGGTCCTCGCAGATGGCGAGCGCCACGTCGACGCCGTGCACCCGCAGGACCGGCATGGTGTCGCCGGGCACGAAGTAGCGGAACTCGTCGAAGACGCCGTAGTTCGGCAGGTGGTGCTTGGCGAAGTTCAGCACCACCTCGCCGCGGTGCAGCACCGCCGCCGCGTTCTGCGGGGCGCCGGCCGGCATGCCGTACTTCGGCTGGGAGGTCTCGCAGCGGTCGAGGTAGCCGACGACGACCGGCAGCTCGCCGAAGCCCTCCTCGGCGAGCCGGCCGGCGAGGCCGCGCAGCGCGGCGCGGGAGGCTTCCACGAAGGACGACCGAAGGGCGAGGTCCTCGACGGGATACCCGGTCAGCACCATCTCCGGGAACGCGACGAGATGCGCTCCCTGCTCGGCGGAGTGCCGGGTCCAGCGGAGGACCGCCTCGGCGTTCGCGGCGAGGTCACCGACGCGCGAGTCGATCTGGTTCAGGGCGAGACGTAGTTGAGGCACGCGCACCAGTGTAATCGTCAGAGCGACGCGATGGGGTGATGCGGGGTGTGGGCCGCCCCACGCCCGCACCGGCGCGCGCGAGGCGCGATGATGTGCACGGACCCCCAGGGGAGGCGGCCATGACCTTCGTCGGCATCGACGGCGTCGTCCACCACGTCGTGGTCGACGGCAGCGGACCGCTGTGCGTGCTCAGCCCCGGGCTCGGCATGTGCTGGTTCGACTGGGACCCCGTCGTCGCGCTGCTGGCCCCGCACCGCACGGTCGTCCGCTTCGACCGCCCGGGCCTCGGGCTCAGCGCGTCCACGCGCGCGTGGCCGACGCTCGCGGCGGAGGCCCGGCGCATCGCGGCCGTCCTCGACACGCTCGGCCTGACCGGCCCCGCCACGGTCGTCGGGCACTCGATGGCCGCCTTCCACGCGGAGGCGTTCGCCCGGCTGTGTCCCGCGCGCACGGCCGGTCTCGTCCTGGTGGACGCCAGCGTGGAGGAGGCCCCCCGCCCCCGCCGGGCGCGCGCCGTCCGCGACGCCGCCACGCGCGCGGGCGCGACGCTGGCG
>NZ_JBHJUW010000011.1:0-102973 GCF_042268205.1 Streptomyces sp. NPDC056160 | reverse complement strand
GGCCCGGCCACCGCGGCGCCCGCCCCGGGCCCCGCCGCCGTGCCCGCCCCCGCCGTCCCGGTCGCCGTCCCGGCCCTCGTGAAGCCGGCCGGTGCCCCGGCCGCGGCGCTCGCCCTGCCCGCCCCGCACGTCGATCCCGGCGACCCCGACGCGGGCTTCCTGGCGGGTCTGCTGGCGTCCGCGCCGGCCGAGCTGATCCACGCCCTGACCGCCGCGCCCGCGCCCTCGACCGAGACCCGGCTGCGCGAGGTCCGCGCCCGCCTGGAGACCGGCGAGGCGGACACCGCCGTACGCGTGCTGCGCGCCCTGGAGCAGCAGCACCCCGACGACTGGCGGGTCGTCTGGTACCGGGGCCTGACCGCCCTGGTCACCGCCGACCACGAGGAGGCGGCGCTCGCCTTCGACGCGATCTACGACGCCTTCCCCGGGGAGGTCGCGCCGAAGCTGGCGCTCGGCCTGTGCGCGGAGGTCCTCGGCCAGCTCGACAACGCTGCCGAGTACTACCGCCTGGTCTGGTCGAGCGACCCCAGTTACGTGAGCGCGGCCTTCGGGCTGGCCAGGGTCCGGCTCGCGGGCGGCGACCGGCAGGGGGCCGTACGGGCCCTGGAGTCGGTCCCGGAGTCCTCCATCCACTACACGGCGGCGCGGGTGGCGGCCGTACGGGCGCGGCTGCGGCACCGTACGGCACCCGCCTCCGACACGCCGTTCCTGGCGGACCTGACGGCCGCCGCCGGGCAGGTGGAGGCGCTGCGGGCGTACGGTCTGGACCCCGCGCGGCGCGAGCTGCTGTCGGCCGAAGTACTCGGCTGCGCGCTGGACTGGATACTCTCCGGGGGCCGGGCCACCGACCCGTCCTCCCGGCGGGTGCTGCTCGGCAGCGACCTGGACGAGCGGGGACTCCGCTTCGGCCTGGAGCGTACGTACCGCACGCTGGCCCGGCTGGCGCCCGGCGGCGAGGAGAGGATCGACCTGGTGGAACGTGCCAACCGTTACCGCCCCCGGACGTGGGTGTAGTTGATGTCCCAGATGCACCAGCAGGCCGCTCTGACGAACTGCCCGAGCTGCGCGGAGCCGCTGGAGGCGGGTGACCGTTTCTGCGGCGCCTGCGGATACGACCTGTCGGCCGCCGCGCCGCGGCACGACACGCCGACGGTCCAGATGAACGGCGGCGCGGTGCCGCGCCCGTCCGCGCCGCCCGAGGGCGGCACGGAGGGCGACGGGTGGCCGCTCGCCCCGCAGCCGGACAGTTCCGGCGCGGCCCGCATGCAACACCCCGCCGACCTCCCGGGCACCGACTCGGGCGGCTCACCGCTGCCCGCACAGGGACAGCAGGGGCAGCAGGGGCGGGAGCCGTCAGCGGCGGCGCCGGAGGCGGGCGTACGGTTCGACCGCCCCGCGGAGCCCGAGGAGTACCCGCTCCAGGCCCCGGACCCGCGCACGGCCCCGGGCGGCACGGAGGGCACCGCCGCCCTCCCGGAATTCGGTGCACCCGGCGGGGCCGGTGTCCCCGGCGGGGCCGGTGTTCCGGAAGGGACCGGTGTTCCCGGTGAGGCCGGCGCGGTGTGCGTGGCCTGTCGGGCGGGCCGGGTGGACGGCGACGGCTACTGCGAGAACTGCGGTCACGCCCAGCCCCGCGAACGCGACCACATGGAACGGCAGTCGGGCCCGGTCGCGGCGGTCAGCGACCGCGGTCTGCGCCACCACCGCAACGAGGACGCGTTCGCCGTCGGCAACGCCGTCCTGCCCGACGGCTCTCCCGCGACGGTGGCCGTCGTCTGCGACGGTGTCTCCTCCGCGACCCGCCCCGACGAGGCCTCCCTCGCCGCCTCCCGGGCCGCCTCCGAGTCCCTGCTGGCCGCCCTGCCCCGGGGCACGCACCCGCAGCAGGCCATGCACGACGCGATCGTCGCCGCCGCGCGGGCGGTCGACGCGCTCGCCGAGGAGCCCGCCGGGGCCCGTGAGCACGCCCCCCAGCAGAACTCCCCCGCCTGCACGCTCGTCGGCGCGGTGGTCACCGCCGGACTGCTGATCGTCGGCTGGGTCGGTGACAGCCGTGTCTACTGGGTGCCGGTGGACCGCGCGGCGCCGCCGGCCCGGCTCACCGAGGACGACTCGTGGGCCGCGCAGATGGTCGCGGCGGGCCTGATGAGCGAAGCGCAGGCCTACGCCGACGAGCGCGCCCACGCGATCACCGGCTGGCTCGGCGCGGACGCCTACGAACTGGAGCCGCACACCGCCTCGTTCAAGCCGGACCGGCCCGGAGTGGTCGTGGTCTGCACGGACGGCCTGTGGAACTACGCCGAGTCGGCGCAGGAGATGGCCGAGGCCCTGCCCCTGGACGCGGCCGTACGCCCGCTGCACAGCGCCCGGGTCCTGGTCGGCCACGCGCTCGACGGCGGGGGCCACGACAACGTAACAGTGGCCGTCCTGCCGTTCCCGGCACCGCCGCAGGGGGCAGGATCGGCCTGAGGGACACGGCCGGAGCGCGCGAGGGGACGCCCGGTCCGGGTGCCCTCGCACGGGGACTTCCCGGGGACCGGAGGGCACCGTCAGGGCGGCGGGGGGGGGGGACCGGTCCGGCAGAGCCGCACAGTCGTCAGCCCCGCCCACGGGGCCCAGAGGGGGGATCTGGGAAGGCATGGCCAATTTCTCGAAGTCCAGCGTGCCGCTGTTCTCGATGGACGTGTACCAGAACGAGTACCTGCCGGAGGGCGGGCGTGAGGTCGACGCCATCATCACGGTGACGGCGACCGGCGGCGGCACCGTCGGGAGCGCGGTCACCGCCCCGCACCTGTACACGTCCGGCCAGGGGCCGTCCGCGGCGGTGGTCGTCATGGTCGACTGCTCGGGTTCGATGGACTACCCGCCGGCCAAGATGCGCAACGCCCGTGAGGCCACGGCCGCCGCGATCGACACGCTGCGCGAC
This sequence comes from Streptomyces sp. NPDC056160, assembly GCF_042268205.1. Taxonomy (NCBI): domain Bacteria; kingdom Bacillati; phylum Actinomycetota; class Actinomycetes; order Kitasatosporales; family Streptomycetaceae; genus Streptomyces; species Streptomyces sp. NPDC056160. The sequence goes on along the minus strand of NZ_JBHJUW010000011.1, from coordinate 100,047 downwards.
GGCGTGCGGTTCGCGGTGGTCGCCGGGACGCACGTGGCCACGGAGGTCTACCCGGGCGGCGGCAGGCTCGCCGTCGCCGACGCCACCACCCGCGACCAGGCCAGGACCGCGCTGCGCCGGCTCGGCGCGGGCGGCGGCACCGCCATCGGCACCTGGCTGCGGCTGGCCGACCGGCTGCTCGCCTCGCAGGACGTCGCCATCCGGCACGGCATCCTGCTCACCGACGGCCGCAACGAGCACGAGTCGCCGGACGACCTCAGGGCGACGCTCGACGCGTGCGCCGGGCGCTTCACCTGTGACGCCCGCGGTGTGGGCACCGACTGGGAAGTGAAAGAAGTCACAGGGATCGCCTCCGCGCTGCTGGGCACCGCCGACATCGTCGCCGATCCGGCCGGCCTGGCCGCCGACTTCACCCGGATGATGGAGACGGCGATGGGCAAGGAGGTCGCCGACGTCGCCCTGCGGGTGTGGACACCGGTCGGTGCCACGATCAAGTTCGTCAAGCAAGTCGCGCCCACCGTCGAGGAGTTGGGCGACCGTCGCAGCGAGGCCGGCCCGCGCGCCGGGGACTACCCGACCGGCTCCTGGGGCGACGAGTCCCGGGACTACCACCTCTGCGTCGAGGTCCCGAGCGCGAACATCGGCCAGGAGATGCTGGCGGCACGGGTCTCCCTGGTGGTGCCGGAGCCGGGCGGAAGCTCCCGGAACCTCGGCGCCCAGGGTCTCGTACGGGCCGTGTGGACCGACGACATGGCCGCCTCCACCTCCATCAACCCGCAGGTCGCCCACTACACCGGGCAGGCCGAACTGGCCCGGGCCATCCAACAGGGGCTCGATCTTCGCAAAGCGGGCGATTTCGATGGAGCAACGACCAAACTGGGGCGGGCGGTTCAGCTCGCGAACGCCTCCGGGAACGCCGATACCGCGAAGCTGCTCGCCAAGGTGGTGGACGTGGTGGACGCCGCGACGGGTACTGTGCGACTGAAGACGAAGGTCGAGGAGGCCGACGAGATGACTCTCGAGACCCGGTCGACAAAGACTGTTCGTGTAAAGAAGTGACCTGGCACGGCTCGGCTCCACGAGCCGGCAGTACGACCCAGCAGCACAGCGACAGACAGTGAACCCGGCCCCTCGGGGTGGGAGAAATCCGGCCGGTGCGGCCGGAAAGGAGAGGGGGAAGCGCCGACATGCCGACCTGCCCGAACGGACACCAGTCGGGTTCCGACGACTGGTGCGAGGTCTGCGGTCACCGCATGGCCGGTGCCGTACCACCACCTCCTCCTCCGCCGCCGCCCCCGGTCGGCGGCTACGGCTTCCCGCCCGCGCCGGGCCCTGGCGGCCCCGGGCCGGCCGGCGGCTTCCCGTCCCCTCCCGGGGGGCCCGGCTCCCAGCCGGAACTCTGCCCGCAGTGCCGCACGCCCCGCGAGGGCGGTGCGCCGTTCTGCGAGGAGTGCCGGTGGAACTTCCTGACGAACACCGCCACCTCGTACACCCCGGCCGCCCCGCGCCCGCAGACGCCCGGCCCCGGCCCGGTCGGCGGCCCCGGCGGCGGTACCGGCCCGCGCTTCCCGCAGGCGCCCGCCCCGGCCTACGGCAGCGGCGGCGACGCCTTCGACTACCAGGGCTCCCGGCCCTCCCAGGTGAACCGGCCGGCCGAGCCGATCCCGCCGAACCCGCCCTTCGGCGCGGACCCCGCGGGCCGTCCCGGCGGCCCCGGCCCCTCGGGCTTCGGCGGCGCCCCCCGGCCGACCGGGCCGTCCGGTGGTCCGGGCGCACCCGGAGCGCCCGGCGGACCCGGAGGACCCGGTCCCTCGGGCTTCGGCGGTGACCCTTCCCGCCCCCTCCCGCCGCCCCCCGGCCCGCCGCCGCACGCCGGCCCCGGCGCTCCTGGTGGCCCCGGCGCACCCGGCGGCGCCCCGCAGGCCTTCCACCGGCCCGGCCCGCCCGCGCCGCCACCCTTCCCGCAGGAGGCGAACAGGCAGCAGCCCGGCGGTCCGTCCTTCGGCGGTGGCGACGACGACTGGGTGATCTCCCCGCCGTCGTCCACGAACCCGGGCGGCCCCGGCGGCCCGGGTCACGGCGGTCCAGGTCCCGGCGCTCCGGGCGGTCCGGCCGGTGGTCCCGGTGGTTACGGCTACCCGCAACCCGGCCCCGGACAGCGCCCCGGTCCCCAGGGCGGCCCCGGTGGTTACGGCTACCCGCAGCCCGGCCCCGGGCAGCCTCCGGGCGCCCAGGGCGGCCCCGGTGCCTACGGCTACCCGCAGCCCGGCGCCACGCAGGCCCCGCCGCCGCCCCCGCCCGGCCCCGCGTTCCCGCAACAGGCACAGCAGCCGCAGCAGACCCAGCCGCCGCAGCAGCTCCACCAGCCGCAGCAGCCGGCGACCTGGACGGCGACGATCGGGCCGGACCGCGAGTACTTCATGGCGATGATGCACCGCTCCGGCCCCGAGGCCGCGGGCCTGAACCTGCCCGCGTACTCGCCCGAGCAGCAGCGCACGCTCAGCGGCGACCAGATCACCATCGGCCGCCGCCGGCACTCCACCGGCGACACCCCCGACATCGACCTGGCGGTGCCGCCGGAGGACCCGGGCGTCTCGCACCAGCACGCGGTGCTCGTCCAGCAGCCCGACGGCAACTGGGCGGTGGTCGACCAGAACTCGACCAACGGCACCACGGTCAACGGCTCCGAGGAGCCGATCCAGCCCTTCGTGCCGGTCCCGTTGCAGGACGGCGACCGGGTGCACGTCGGCGCGTGGACGACGATCACCGTCCGGCGCGGCTGACCGGAGGGCGTACGGATCAACCCGGCAGGGGCCAGCTGTGCGGCCCCTGCGGGTCGTCCAGCCACGCCCGGGCCCGCTCGCCGCTCACGGTGACCCCGTAGCGCTCCCGTTCCGGCCGGCCCGCGCGTTCCCACAGGTCGTACGCCTCGCGTGCGTCGGTCCGCCCCCGTACCAGGGCGAGCAGGAAGCGGAACAGATCGTCCTCACGGGCCCACGCGGGTACGCCCTCCAGCCTCGGCACCGGTGCCGCCGGTCCGCTGCCGCCGCCGCGCAGCGGCACGAAGTAGGCGGGGGTGTCGAGGAACGGCCCTTCGGCGTGCCCGGCGTCCCGCACCGTCAGGGCGACCAGCCCGGTGGCGATCGGCACCAGGATCCGGCCACCGGGGACGCACTGGGCCGGCCAGGCGGGCGGGACGGAGGGCAGCGCGCAGGTGGCGATGATCCGGTCGAAGGGGGCGCGCCGGGGGACCCCGCGGGTGCCGTCCGCGGTGACCACCACCGGGTGGTGGCCTGCGGCGGCCAGGTGGCGCCGGGCCGACTCGGTGATCTCCGGTTCCAGGTCGACGGTGGTGACGAGGCCGTCGTCGCCGAGCCGGTGGGCGAGCAGCGCCGCGTTGTAGCCGGTGCCCGCGCCGATCTCCAGGACCCGGTCGCCGTCCCGCACCCGCAGCTCGGCGAGCATCTGCGCCATCAGCGAGGGCTGGCTGCTGGAGGAGACGAGTTCGCCGTCGCGCAGCCGGGTGGCCAGCGGCACGTCCTCGTAGGCGCCGCGCAGCCACCGCTCCCGCGCGGCGGGGTCCGGGTTCTCGCCCCAGCGCCGTTCGTAGCCTGCGGCGCCGGCGACGTAGTAGTACGGCACGAACAGGTGCCGTGGCACCGCGGCGAACGCCTCCCGCCACACCGGGTCGCGGGCCCAGGCCCCGCTCGCCTCGATCTCCCGGACCAGCGCGGCCCGCTCCGCGGCGGCCTGCCCGGCCCGGTCCTTGTCGTCGGTGTCGACGGGGTGCGCGCCCATGGCTCCACTGTGCGGCTCGATCGGCCGCGGGGCGAGCGTCCACGTCAGGGCGTGGGGGACCTAAGTCCTCGGTCCTCCGTCCGGCCGTCTGAGACGATGAACGGGTGAATGAGATTCGGCGCGGCACGCTTCAGGAGCAGACCTTCTACGAGCAGGTCGGTGGGGAGGAGACCTTCCGCCGGCTCGTCCACCGTTTCTACGAGGGGGTCGCAGGCGATCCCGAGCTGCGGGCCATGTACCCGGAGGAGGACCTCGGTCCGGCGGAGGAGCGGCTGCGGCTGTTCCTGATCCAGTACTGGGGCGGCCCGACGACGTACGGCGAGCGGCGCGGCCACCCGCGGCTGCGCATGCGGCACGCGCCCTTCACGGTGGACCGGGCGGCGCACGACGCGTGGCTGCGGCACATGCGTGCCGCTGTGGACGAGCTGGGCCTGTCCGAGGAGCACGAGCGCACGCTGTGGAACTACCTGACGTACGCGGCGGCGTCGATGGTCAACACCCCGGACTGAGCCGCCGGGGCCCCGCCCGGCCCCGTCCCGTCCGGCCGTACGGCCCCGCTCTCGTTCCGCCCGGCCCGGTCAGGGCAGGCCCGATGACGTCGCCCGGGTTGCCCGCTTCGCCCGGTCCGCCCGCCCGTACCGGACGGTTCGACCGCTCGGAGTGCCGTATTCCGGTCGTTCGTCGCCGTATTCCGGTCACAATCCGATCAAGCTAGGTCTACAAGCGCTTACCCCGCCCCCGGCTCCTCTGACAGCATCACCGGCAGGTCTGGACAACTGCGGGGGGAGCCGCGTGGGGGGATTCACGGGATTCGTCCTGTCGCGAGCGCGCGCACACCGCTTGCTCCTGGCCGCCGCTGTGCTCTCGGTCCTGCTGACCACGGCGGTGCTGGCGACGCTCACCGCCTACTCCGGCGCGATCGGGGACGCCTCGCTGCGCCACTCGCTGCGGGATGCGCGCAACGCGGCCGCCACGACCCTCGTCGTCAAGGCCGACGTACCGCCCGCGGGCCGCGCCGCCGCCGACGCGGCCGTGCGCGCGCAGGCCCGCACCGCCTTCGACGGCCTGCCGGTGGCCGTGCGCTCCCTGACCCGCTCCGGCCCCTACGCGCTCCCGCGTTCGCTCCAGCCGCCCGCCGCGCGCTCCGGCGACCCGGACCTGACGTACTTCGCCGCCCTCGATGCCGCCCAGGTGCGGCTCGTCTCCGGCCGCCTGCCGCGCGCGACGGCGACCGGGGACCTGGAGGCCGCGCTGCCCCAGGCGGCGGCCCAGCGCCTGGGCCTGAAGCCGGGCGCCCGGCTGACCCTCGCCGACCGGCTCGACGACCACGAGGCCCACGTACGGATCACCGGGCTGTACCGGCCCGCCGGAACCGACGCGCCGTACTGGCAACTGGACGACCTGGGCGGGCGCGGCATCCGCAAGGTCGACTTCACGACGTACGGTCCCCTCCTCGCCGACGCCGGTGTCCTCACCGGCGGCCGGGTGAGCGCGGGGCAGACCGCGTGGCAGGCGTCGGCGGACTTCTCCGCGCTGACCACCGGCCGGACCGGCGCGCTGCGCGACGCGGTGCGCGCGGGCGCGGCGACCCTGAAGAAGACGACCGCGATCGGCGGCACGCCGACCGTCACGACCTCGCTGCCCGACGTCCTCGACCGGATCGACCGCTCCCTGCTGGTGGCCCGCTCGACACTGCTGATCGCCGCGCTCCAGCTGGCCCTGCTCGCCGGGTACGCGCTGCTGCTGGTGGCCCGGCTGCTGAGCAGCGAGCGCGCCGGTGAGACCAGGCTGCTGCGGGCCCGCGGCGGTTCCCGGGCCCGGCTGGCGGCGCTGGCCGCGACGGAGGCGCTGCTGCTCGCCGTACCGGCCGTGATCTGCGCTCCCCTGCTGGCCGGCCCGCTGACCCGGCTGCTGGCCGGGCACGGCGCGCTGGCCCGGATCGGGCTGCACCCGGACGTCCCGCTGACGGGCGGCCCCGGGGTGTGGCTGGTCGCGGCCGGTGTGGCGCTGGGCTGCGCGCTGGCGGTGACGCTGCCCGCCCTGACCTCGTCCCTCGCGCCCGGCCGGCGGGCCCGCGCGCTGCCCGCGCCGCTGCGGGCGGGCGCGGACGTGGGCCTGCTGGCGGTGGCCGCCGTCGCGTACTGGCAGCTGAACCAGCAGTCCTCCGGCGCGGTCGGCGACGACAGCACCGGCGCCCTCGGCATCGACCCGCTCCTCGTCACCGCGCCCGCGCTGGCGCTGCTGGCCGGAACCGTACTGACGCTGCGCCTGCTGCCGCCGGTGGCACGTCTTGCCGAGCGCCGGGCGGCCGGTGGGCGCGGGCTGCCCGCGGCGCTGGCCGGCTGGCAGTTCAGCCGCCGCCCCACGCGCGGCGCCGGACCGGTCCTGCTGCTCGTCCTGGCCATCGCGCTGGGCATGCTGGCGATCGGGCAGGGCGCCTCCTGGAACCGTTCGCAGGACGACCAGGCGGACTTCCTCGCCGGTGCGCCGGTGCGGGTGATGGGCGCCGGGGAGGGCGGCCTGGGCCGCAGCGAGCAGTACGCGGCCGTCCCCCACGTCGAGGCCGCCGCCCCCGCCGTACGCACCTCGCTGCCGATGTCCGCCGACCGCACCGGGACCGTGCTCGCCCTGGACACCACGAGCGCGGCGGGCTCCGTACTGCTGCGCGGCGACCTGGCACCACAACCGGTGCGCCCACTGCTGGCGGGACTCGCCCCGAAGGGCGCGGCGGCGGGCGTGCAGGTACCCGCGGGCACGGCCCGGCTGCGGCTGACGGCGGCCGTGCGCAGCTCTGCGGCGGAACACCCGGCCACGCCGGTGGACCTGGCGGTCACCCTCCAGGACCGCTACGGCGTCCCGTACCGCAAGGCCCTCCCCCCGCTGCCCGCCGACGGCCGCGCCCGCCCCCTCGACGTGGACCTGCCGCCCGCCGCTGGGCCCCTGACGCTCACCGGTCTCGACCTGAGCGTGCCCCAGCCCGTGGACCGGGCCGCGGAGCACCGCCTGACCCTCCTTGCGGTCGAGGCCGACGGCGGCGGGGCGGCCCGGCAACTGACGCTGCCCACCGCCTGGACGGCGGTGTCCGCCGGCGGCGCCGACGCCCTTCCCGACGGCAGCAACATTCCGGCCGCGGCCGAGGTGACCTCCGGCCGCCCGCCGACGGTCGCCTACGGCACCGGCTACGTGCCGCACCAGGACATGTGGGCGGTGGGGACGGTCATCACCGTACGGCTCCAGGTCACGCAGCCCGCGCAGCGGGAGATCGCGGCCGTGGCGACCGACCGCTTCCTGACCGCGGCGGGCGCCCACGCGGGACAGCGCATGGACGTGACCTTCGCCGGCCGCAACCTCCCGGTGCGGCTCGTCCGCGCGGTACGGGAGCTGCCGACCACGGCCGGGGCCGGCCAGAGCGCCTCCCCGGACACGGCACACGACGGCGGAGGCCTCCTCATGGACCTGCGGGCGGTGAACCGGCTGCTCCAGACGCGCTACGGCGAGAGCGCCGAACCCACCGAGTGGTGGCTGAGCGCCGACGCCCGCCACGCGAGCACCGTCGCCGCCGAGCTGCGCTCGCTGCCTGATATCGACCCCGGACAGGTCGTCGTGCGCGAGGAGATCGCCGGCCAGCTGCGCGACGACCCGTTCGGCGCCGGGCCGGCCGCAGCGTTCACCGCCGCCGCGATCGTCGCGGCGGCGCTGGCCGCGCTCGGCTTCGCGGTGAGCGCGGCCGGGGCGCTGCGCGAACGCGACGCCGAGTTCGCGGTGCTGCGCGCCCTGGGCGCACCGCGCCGCCAGCTCGCCCGGATGCTCGCCGCCGAACAGGGCGTCCTCGTCGCGCTGGCCCTGGTGGTCGGCGTGGCCCTGGGCACGGTCCTGACCCGGGCCGTGATCCCGCTGATCGTGCTGACCGGGCAGGCCACGAAACCCGTGCCGACGGTGCTGGTCCGGCTGCCGGTCGGCCAGGTGGCGCTGCTGCTGGCCGCCGTCGCCGCCGCACCGCTCGTCGTCACGGCGGTGCTGACCCTGCGCCGGGCCGACCCGGCGGTGTCCCTTCGAGACCGCGGAGGTGAGTGAGGTGAACACCGTCGCTCCCGCCTGGGTCCGGGTACGGCTGCGCACCGCGCCGGGTGCCGCCGCCGCCCTCGCCCTGCTGGTCGCGCTGACGGCGTGCCTGGCCGCCGCGTTCCCGCGCGCCCTGGACCACTACGAGGACGCCGGCCTGGGCCGGGCCGTCGAGCAGGCGACCCCGAAACGCACCACCCTGACGGTGAGCGCCCCCCAGCCCGGCCTCCAGCTCTCGGCGGCCGAGCGGGAACAGGCGCTGCTGCCGCAGGCGCTGGGCCGCCAGTTCGGCAGGGTCGTCGGCGCCGTCCCCCGGCCGCTCGTCGTCGACCGCGACCAGTCCTCGTACGGGGTGCAGAACACCGCCGACCTGACGGTGCCGGACCCGTGGATCCCGCGGCCCAGCGGCGTCCCCCCGCAGATCCGCCTCGCCGCGCAGAACGGGCTCGCCGCGCACTCCACCCTGACCACCGGACGGCTGCCCCGCGCGGCCGGCCGGGTCACCGCCGAGACGGCCGGGGTGGAGGCCGCGGTCACCGCCGAGACGGCCAGGAGCCTGCACGTCAAGGTGGGTTCGGTCATCCACGTGCCCGCCGTCTCCCGCCCTCCGCTCGCCGTCCGCGTCACCGGCATCGTCACGCCCCGCGCGCCCGAGGGCGCCTACTGGGCGACCGAGCCGCTGCTGCGCTCCCCGGCCCTGATGCGGGTACCGGGCAGCAACGACCCCTTGTACTACTGGCTCGGCACCCTGCTGCTCCCGCCGGAGGCGGCCCCGGCAATGCTGGCCACCAACGGCAGACCGGTCCGCTACTGGCAGGTGGCCCCCGACGGCGGCGCCCTGCACGCCCATGAACTCGGCCGGCTGAAGTCCGCGGTCGCCACCCTGGAGGCCGGACCGGGGCTCGGGCAGATGCGCGCGGCCACCGACCCGGCCGCGCAGGCCGCCACCGATCTCGACGACGTCCTCGCCTCCTACGACCGCCTGGCCTCGGGCGTCGGCCCGCTCGTCGCGGTCGCCGCGTTCGGCAGCGCTACCGTCGCCGCCGTCGTCCTGATGATGGCGGGCGGCCTGGCCGCCGACCGCCGCCGCACCGAACTCACCCTGCTGCGCGCCCGCGGCGCCTCCCTGCGCGGCCTGACCGGACGGCTGCTGGCCGAGACCGCGGTGGTCGCGGTGCCCGCCGGGGCGCTCGGACTCGGCGCGGCCCTGCTCGCCGTGCCCGAGGGCCGCCGCCTGCCCGCGCTGCTCGCGGCCGTCGCGGTCACGGCCCTCGCCTGCCTCGCGCTGCCGCTGCGCGCGGCGGCGGCGCACCGCACGGTCCGCCTGCACGGCCCGCGCGAGGACACGGTGTCCGTACGTCCCTCCCGGCGCCGTACGGTCGCCGAGCTGACGCTGCTGGTGATCGCCGCGGCGGCGGTGGAGGCACTGCGGCGGCGCGGGGTCTCGGGCTCCTCGGACGCCTCCGGTGACCGACTCGTCTCGCTGGCGCCCGTACTGGTGGGCGTGATCGCGGCCCTCGTGCTGGTCCGCCTGTATCCGCTTCCGCTGCGCTGGCTGATGCGCCCCGCCGGGCGGCTGCGCGGCGCGGTCGGCCATCTCTCCCTGGCCCGCGCGGGCCGTACGTCCGTCTCCGCGGTGCTGCCCCTTCTCGCCCTGCTGACCGCGCTCACCACCGCCGCGTTCGGCGGTTCCGTGCTGGCGGGGGTGGCCGACGCCCGCGACCACGCCGCGCTCATCGCCGTCGGCGCCGACGGCCGCGTCGAGGGCACCGGGATCCTGCCGGCCACGCTGCCCGAACGGGTGCGCGAGGTGCCCGGCGTGCGCGCGGTGACCGAGGCGGGCGTCAACTACGAGGCCAAGGCGGGTGACGACCTCACCCAGACGACCCTGGCGGGCGTGGTCCCCGCCGACTACGCGGCCCTGGCCCGCCGTACCGGACTCGGCGCGTTCTCCCAGGAGGAACTGCGGCGGCCCGCCGGTGACCGGCGGGACCCGCTGCCGGCGCTGGCCTCCCCGTCGGTCGCCGAGACGTACGGCACCCGGCCCTTCCCGGTCCGGCTGGACGACGGCACCTCGGTCACCGTCCGCATCGCCGTCGTCCGGGACCGGACACCGGCCGTGATCGGCACCCGCTTCCTGGTCGTGGACCGGTCCGGGCTGAGCAGCCAGGCCGCCCGCACGAGCACGCTGCTGCTGACCGGCGACCACCTGGACGCGGGCGCGCTGCGCCGGGCGGCGGGCGCGTCCGTGGGCGTGCATCTGCGGTCGGCCGAACGGGCCCGGTACGTCGACTCCCCCCTCCAGTCCGGCGCGGAGCACATCTACACGGCGGCGGTGGCGGCCGGCACCGGTTACGCGGTGCTCGCCCTGCTCCTGGCCCTGCTGCGGGCCGCGCCCGAACGCACCGCGCTGCTCGCCCGGCTGCGCACCATGGGCCTCACCCGCGCCCAGGGCCGCCTCCTGCTCGTACTGGAATCCCTTCCCCAGGCGGTGCTCGCCGCGGCGGGCGGCGCGCTGACGGGCTGGGCGACCATCCGGCTGCTGTCCCCCGGCGTCGACCTGACGACCATCGCGCTGCCCTCCAGCGCCGTCTCGGCCGGCGAGAACGTGCTGCGCACCGATCCGCTGTCCCTGGCCCTGCCGGCTGCGGGGGTCCTGCTGCTGGCGGTCGCCGTCGCCGTCGGGCAGGCGTGGTGGACGGGCCGCAGGGGCTCGGTGCGCGAGCTGCGGGCGGGGGACGCGCGATGAGCCCGTACGAGCCGCCGGGCCGCCGACGCGGACCCCGTGAACGCGGCGGCCCCGGCAGCCACCGCAACCGAAGCGGCGGCAGCAGCGGCGGCGGCCCGAGTCCCCGTGACTGCCATTGCCGCCATTGCTGCCACAGCCTCCCTAGCCTCCGTAGCAGCCGTAGCCGCCGTAGCCGCCGTGCAGGAGTCCTCCGATGACGAAGAATCCCACCCTCGCCGACCTGGCCCGGCGCGCCACCGAGGACCGCACCCGGCCCGCCTACGGCCATGACGCCCTGATCACCTGCGACCGGCTGGTGCGCATCTTCTCCGCCGACGGCGTGGAGGTGCAGGCCCTCCAGGGGCTCGACCTGCTGGTACGCCAGGGGGAGCTGATGGCTCTGGTCGGCGCGTCCGGCAGCGGCAAGTCCACCCTCATGAACATCCTCGCCGGTCTGGACACGCCCACGGCGGGCGCGGCCCGGGTCGGGGACCACGACCTGCTCGCCATGACGGCCAAGGACCGGCTGCGCTACCGCCGTGAGGTCGTCGGTTTCGTCTGGCAGCAGACCTCCCGCAACCTGCTGCCCTACCTGACCGCCGCGCAGAACGTCGCGCTGCCCATGCAGCTGTCCGGCTCCCGGGGCCGCGCCCGCCGTGCCAAGGCCGAACGCGCGCTGGAGCTCCTGGAACTGCTGGAGGTCGGCGACTGCCGCGACCGGCGCCCGCACCAGATGTCCGGCGGCCAGCAGCAGCGCGTCGCGATCGCGGTGGCCCTCGCCAACAACCCCGCGGTACTGCTCGCCGACGAGCCCACCGGTGAACTCGACTCGCAGACCGGCGAGCAGGTCTTCGCCGCCTTCCGCACCGCCAACGAACGCCTGGGCACCACCATCGTCATCGTCACCCACGACCAGGCGGTGGCCACGGAGGTCCGCCGCACGGTCGCCATCCGCGACGGCCGCACCTCCACGGAGGTGCTGCGGCGCAGCGAGGTCGACGAGGCGACGGGCGACGAGCGGGTGGTGAGCCGCGAGTACGCGATGCTGGACCGCGCCGGCCGCCTGCAACTGCCGGCCGACTACACCCAGGCCCTGGGCATGCGCGACCGCGTGGCCCTGGAACTGGAACCCGACCACATCGCGGTCCGGCCGGACGACAGCGATCGGGACTGAGACGGCGGCGGACGGGGCCGGGACGACAACGGGCCGGAGTGGTCCGGCCGCACGAGGACCGGGGCGTCCGCGGGCGTGCTCGGTGGTGGCAGGAGCCGGGACCACGACGGACGGGTCCGAACCGGCTGCGGACGGACCCGGAGCGGCTGACGTCGGGAGTTGCCCCGGGCGCGGCCGGGACCGAGGTGGCAGGGACCGGGCCGCCAGGGACGGATCCGGCCGGCGGGCGGCGGCAGCTAGCGGACGCTGACGCCCAGCGTCCCGAGGCCGGCCCGCCGTACGGCTATCGACCCGTACGGGGTGCGCAGCCGGAGCCAGGCGCCCGACGAGAACAGTGCGAGGCCGTCCGGCCCGGCGGCCGGCGCGGGCCGCAGGAAGCCGAGGGACTGCGCCGCGTGCACGGCCCGGACGGGCAGCCCGCTCTCCGCGACCGTCCGGGACCAGATCTCCCGGCCGATCCGGTCGAGTTCGCCCCGGGTCCGCCGCTCTGGAGCCAGCTCGCCCGTGCGGGTACGGAACTCGGCGACGGCCCCGGAGACCAGCGCGCGCAGGGAGTTCGCCGGGGGGAGCCCGCCCTCCGCCCGCCAGCCGCCGCGCGGGGGCAGCACGCCCGCCCACGGCGGCCCGGTCACCGCGGCCGGGACGGCGGTCGTGGCCGCCTTCTCGTCGACGGCCTCCAGGAGTTCACCCGCGGAGACGGTCACGTCGAGGGTGGCTTCGAGGCCGTCCTCGTAGGGCTTGGCCAGAGCGACCGCGCGCACCGCGAGCACCTCGAAGGAGGCCGGCCGCCCGAACACCGCCAGCGCCGTCCCCGCCGCCTGGAGGCGGACGGCGGCGGCACGGTCGTAGTGGAGCAGACGGGAGAGGAAGGCGGCGAGATCGGCCGCCTCCGTCTCGTCGGCGAGGTGGAGCACCGTCATGCGGCGACGGCCTCCTCCTCGTCCGCGTCCCGGTACTCGCGCAGGAACTCGCGCTCCTCCTCGGTGAGCCGGCGGGGCCGCTGTGCCTCGAAGTCGAACGGCACGATCACCGTGGAGGCCCGGACGTAGATCTGGTCCCCGTCCTTCACCTCGTAGCCGAGGGTGAAGGAGGCGGCCCTGATCTCGGTCACCCACAGCTCGATGTCCACCGGCGCGTGCCGGTGGACGAGCTGCCTCTTGTAGTCGATCTCGTGGCGCGCCACCACGGACCCCTGCTTGAACTGCTTGTCCGGGCGGAACAGGAAGTCGATACGGGCCTCCTCCAGGTAGCGGAGGAAGACCACGTTGTTGACGTGGCCGTACGCGTCCATGTCCGCCCAGCGCAGCGGGCAGCGGTAGATGTGCCGCAAGACCGATCAGCCCCGGGTCAGCTTCTTGTAGGTGGCCCGGTGCGGGCGGGCGGCGTCCGGGCCGAGCCGCTCGATCTTGTTCTTCTCGTACGACTCGAAGTTGCCCTCGAACCAGAACCACTTGGAGTCGCCCTCGTAGGCGAGGATGTGCGTCGCCACGCGGTCGAGGAACCAGCGGTCGTGGGAGACGACGACGGCGCAGCCGGGGAACTCGAGCAGCGCGTTCTCCAGGCTGGAGAGGGTCTCGACGTCGAGGTCGTTGGTGGGCTCGTCGAGGAGCAGCAGGTTGCCGCCCTGCTTGAGGGTGAGGGCGAGGTTGAGGCGGTTGCGCTCACCGCCGGAGAGGACCCCGGCCGGCTTCTGCTGGTCCGGGCCCTTGAAACCGAAGGCCGAGACGTACGCGCGCGAGGGCATCTCGACCTGTCCGACGTTGATGTAGTCGAGTCCGTCGGACACGACCTCCCACAGCGTCTTCTTGGGGTCGATGTTGGCGCGGGTCTGGTCGACGTAGGAGATCTTGACGGTCTCGCCGACCTTGATGTCACCGGTGTCCGGCGTCTCCAGGCCCTGGATCATCTTGAACAGGGTGGTCTTGCCGGCGCCGTTCGGGCCGATGACACCGACGATGCCGTTGCGCGGGAGGGTGAAGGACAGGCCGTCGACGAGGATCTTCTCGCCGAAGCCCTTGTGCAGGTCGTTCACCTCGACGACGACGCTGCCCAGGCGCGGGCCCGGCGGGATCTGGATCTCCTCGAAGTCCAGCTTGCGCATCTTGTCCGCCTCGGCGGCCATCTCCTCGTAGCGGGCCAGACGCGCCTTGGACTTGGCCTGGCGCCCCTTGGCGTTCGACCGCACCCACTCCAGCTCTTCCTTGAGCCGCTTCTGCCGCTTGGCGTCCTTCTGGCCCTCGACCTTCAGGCGGGCGGCCTTGGTCTCCAGGTACTTGGAGTAGTTGCCCTCGTAGCCGTGCAGGCGACCGCGGTCGACCTCGCAGATCCACCCGGCGACGTTGTCCAGGAAGTACCGGTCGTGGGTGACGGCGACGACGGTGCCCTCGTACTTGGCGAGGTGCTGCTCCAGCCAGTTCACCGACTCGGCGTCGAGGTGGTTGGTGGGCTCGTCGAGGAGCAGCAGGTCGGGGGCCTCCAGCAGCAGCTTGCACAGCGCCACCCGGCGCTTCTCGCCACCGGAGAGGTTGACCACGGGCCAGTCGCCGGGCGGGCAGCCCAGGGCGTCCATGGCCTGCTCCAGCTGGGCGTCGAGGTCCCAGGCGTTCGCGTGGTCCAGCTCCTCCTGGAGCTTGCCCATCTCTTCGAGCAGCGCGTCCGAGTAGTCGGTCGCCATCTGCTCGGCGATCTCGTTGAACCGGTCGAGCTTGCCCTTGACCTCGGCGACGCCCTCCTGGACGTTCTCCAGGACCGTCTTGTCCTCGCTCAGCGGGGGCTCCTGCAGCAGGATGCCGACGCTGTAACCGGGCGACAGGAACGCGTCCCCGTTGGAGGGCTGCTCAAGCCCCGCCATGATCTTCAGTACGGTCGACTTACCGGCACCGTTCGGGCCGACGACGCCGATCTTGGCACCCGGAAGGAAGTTCAGGGTGACGTCGTCGAGGATCACCTTGTCGCCGTGCGCTTTGCGCGCCTTGCGCATGGTGTAAATGAACTCAGCCAAGAGAAACCGTCCGGCAGCTTGAATCTGGCAGTGGGCAGATACACCCCATCTTGCCTGACCGCCACCCCTGGATGGAAACCAGTGCGGTCGCAGGGCTCTGAGCTGGTGTTTACCGGGGCCGCCTGCGACTCGCCCGGCACTGCCGGTCGCCGTCCGCCGGCCTCGGGCGCCCTTCATCGGCATGCAGGACCGGGAGGCCGCCTTCTGGGGGTCCGACTTCGACCGGCTCGGCAGGATCAAGGCGAAGTACGACCCTCGCAACGTCTTCCAGTACGACCAGAGCATCCCGCCCGCATCCTGCTGACCGAGCAGGGCCTGAGCCCCCACCCGGCAGGTGAGGGGGCTCGGCTCGCCGTACGTCCGCCCCTGGGCGGAAACCCGTCCGGTCCGGCGGCTCTGACCTGGGGTTTCGCTGCCGGCATCCGCACATGTCCGAGGGGGAGGACCCGGGGGCGACGGGTGTCCTCACCTCGTCGGACTACCGTGACACCATGGCCAGCGCACCGGAGCGCCCCCTCCTCTTCCTCGACGTCGACGGACCGCTCATCCCGTTCGGGGCGTCGTACGGTCCCCCGCAGGTGCCCGTTCCCGGCCCCTCGGCGGCCCTCGACCGGGGGAACCCGCTGCTCGATCGGCTCGATCCCGGGATCGGACCGCGCCTCATGGCCCTGGACTGCCGTCTCGTGTGGGCGACGACGTGGATGCGGGATGCGAACGAGGCCGTCGCTCCACGCCTCGGACTGCCGAAGCTCCCCCTGGTGGAGTGGCCGGACACCGGCGCCGACGACGGACCCCGCGGCCTGCACTGGAAGACGCGCCCCTTGGTCGAGTGGGCCGACGGCCGGCCGTTCATCTGGGCCGACGACGAGATCGGCGCCATGGACCACGTCTGGGTCGCCGCCCAGCACCCCGGGCCGTCGCTGCTGCACCGCGTGGACCCGGCCCGGGGACTCGTGGAAGCCGACTTCTGCGCGTTCACCGATTGGCTCGGAGCCCTTGCCGCTGGATGAGCCCGGCTCGCCGCCCGCGACACGGACGCGCCCCCGGCCGGGAGGCTGGGGTCAGCCCTGGGTGGTCTTCTTCTTGCGGACGATGCTCAGGGCCGTGGCGCCGAGGACCAGGAGGCTGAGGCCGATCGCGGCGATCAGTGGGGTGGTGTCGGTGCCGCCCGTCTCGGCGAGGTTCGTGCCGTCGGGGACCTCGCCCGCCTTGGCCGGGGCCGGGACGGGTTCGCCGAGCGTCTGGGTCTTCGTGCCGACCGCGGCGCCCTGGGTCTTGCAGTCGAGGACGCCGGTGAAACGCTGTCCCAGGCCGTCCGGGCCCGTGATCGTGAAGTCGTAGGCCTGGTCCTCCTGGAGGGGGATCGCGATCGTACGGGCCGCGGCCGCGGGGACGCTGTGGGCGGCGCCCATCAGCTCGAACGTGTATGCCTTGTCGCCCTTGTTGACCACCTTGATGTCCAGGGCGCCCTTGTCGCAGTCCTTCTGTGCCGACAGGGCCGGTATCGCGCCCTTGTCGGCCCAGGTGGCGACGGCGGTCGCGGAGACCGTCGACTCGCTGGAGCCGGCCAGGATCTGCGTCTGGCTGCGGCTGTCGGAGGTGAAGGCACGGCCGACCGGCACGGTGGTGGACGCCTGGACGGTCAGGTCCGCCGAGCCTGCCGCGTCGCCCGGTGCCGTGGAGGCACCGTCGGGGTCGGCGGCGGTCCTGGGCACGTCGAAGTACAGCCTGCTGCCGTTCTTGGCGGAGGTGACCGGCTTGCCGTCCTTCCCGACGATCCGCACGCCGCCGGTGTCCGCCAAAGAGGCCACCGTCACACTGCTCGCGTCGGTGTGGACCGTCACCGGGCCCAGCCGGTGACCGGGGCGGCCGGAGACCGCCGGCGGGTCGAGGCTGAGCGAGGCCTTCGGCTCCGCCAGGTCGCGCGCGCTCCTGTGGAGGTAGTCCGCGAGCTTCTCGGCCCGGGCGTCGGCGGCGTCGACGTGCGCGCCGTCGGAGTAGCGCCAGATGGCCACCTGGGTGCCGGCCGCGGCGTCCTGCTCGGTGAGGTTCTTGACCCCCGCCTTGCGGGCGAGTGCCGCCAGGTCGTTCACCTGCGGGTAGGAGTGCTTCAGGATCCAGCGGATCTTCCCGGCGTTCCTGTTCGTGCCGAGCGAGGTGCCGTTCCAGGGAGTCTCGTAGTACTTGGCGTCCTTCTGCGTGGGGTTGTGGATGTCGACGCAGTACGTCTGCAGCATCCCGCCGCCGTCCACGGCCATTTCGAACAGACCGGCCGAGATCTGGTGGTCACCGCCCTCGTCGTGGAGGACGGCGGCGCCGTACGTCTTCAGGCCGCCCATGGTCGCGGTGGCCCCGCCCTGGCTCTGCGGCCTCCCTACGGCGGCGGCCGGGCCGGCGGCGGCCAGCACACCGGTGGCGACGAGTCCGGACGTCAGAGCGAGGGCGGCGAGAGAGGTCGCCCCCCGCCCGCGCACGGACCGCGCGGAGTACGAAGCACACACAGAATTCCCCTTCGAGCAGGACCCGTTCACGTGGGGGTGCGGTCCCACCAGCAGAATCTCCAAGCCCAGAGAGCTACCTCGGCATCCTAAGGACCCCTCGCACCGGCACTTGCTGTCAGATCGTCAGCCGACGGATCCGAATCGGAATCGTTATCGCCGACCGTCCCTGCCACGAGCGGGGATCATCGACAAATCCGCCTCGACCGGGTGTGTCGGGCGGGAGTTGACGTACGGAGCCGTGGAGCGGGTGCGGGGCGCGGCCGGCCCGGAGGGGTCGGCCGCGCTCGGTGTCACGTCACCGCGGCCGGTTCGCGCTCCTGCCGGTTCGCCGAGGGGACGGCCGGGTCCGGCTCCGGTGTCTCCCAGGACGGTTCGGGCTGTGCCTGGGCGCCGGCCGTGCCGGGCTCGGGCCTGCCGGTCCGCCGGAACGCGGCCGTCCCCCGCCCCAGGTCGTGGCCGATCGCCACGGCGTCGATGTCGGCCGACGTCCGGCTGGTGCCGTCCCGGGTCTCCGTACGCACCTTCAGCCTGCCCTGGACGAGCACGGGGTCGCCCACGTTCAGCGACGCCACCGCGTTCGTGGCGAGCTGGCGGTTGGCCCAGACCGTGAAGAAGTTGGTGTGCCCGTCCGTCCAGGCGTTCTTCTCGCGGTCCCAGTAGCGCGAGGTGACTGCCAGCCGGAACCGCGCCGACGCCCCCGACACCGGTTCCCGGTACACCGGCTGGGTCGCCACGTTCCCGACCACGCAGACCATCGTCTCGTTCATCGTCTACCCTCCCTCGCCCGGCCGTCCGGGCCGGGCCAACACGCGTACGGGCCCGTCCCGTACGGCTGCGCCTGCCGCGCCGACCGCGTCCGTCGCGATCGCCGCGGCACCAGACTGCCGCCGTCGGGACGGGCCCGCAGAGACCTGTGGACCACCGCCCGCCTGTGGACAACTCGCTCACCCGGACAGGGGACAGGCTCCCGCCCCCGCACCGGCCCGCCGACCCGTCGGACGCCTCACCGCGTGCCCGGCACCGCTCCCGCGCCCGTCCCCGCCCCGTTCACGCGGGCGTACTGTTCCCGCACCTCCCGGTAGCGCAGCAGTTCCGCGGCCACCGGGTCCAGTACCCGGGCCCGGCCGCACCCCCCGGCCGCCTCCCGCAATCGGCGTTCCGCCTCCTGGCCGTAGCGCCGGGCCGGGCCGCGCGCCGCGATGCGGCAGCTCCACTCCACGAGCGGTCCGCCGACGATCCCGGCGATCATCAGCAGCACCGGCACCCCGAGGTCCGGCGACAGGACACCGGCGATCTGGCCGACGAGCCACAGTCCGCCGAAGACCTGAAGGACCGTCATCGAGGCCTGGGCCAGGACCGCCGCCGGCCACCAGCCCGGCCGCGGCGGGCGTCCCGGGGGCAGGCCTGCCCGCGCCGCCAGTTCGTCCAGTGCCTCGGGCAGCCCCTGCGCACCGCGCACCGCGGCCTCGCGCACCGCCTGCGCCCACGGCGCCGGCAGTCCGGCCGCGGCCCGTTCGGCCACCGTGCGCACCGCCTGTTCGACGCGCTGACGCGCCGTGGCCTCCTCGTCGGGCTGCGCGCGCACCGGCAGGCGGCCCGTGGGTGGTTCGCGCCGGTCCTGGTACCACCGCCACAGCCGCAGCCAGGGCGTGCCGCACGCGCGGCCCGCGTTGCGCAGCCAGGCACGCTCGGCCGCCTCGCCCGCGGCGACGGCGCCCACCGCGTCCGCGAGCCGGGCCGCGAACTCCTCCCGTGCCTCCTCGCTCAGCCCGGCCCGACGCCCGGTGGCGTAGACGGGCCGCAGATGGGCCGCCGCCGCGTCGACGTCGGCCGCGATGCGCCGGGCGGCGGCACCGCGCTCGGCCACGAACTGGCCGAGTGACTCCCGCAGTTCCCCGACGCCGTCCCCGGTGAGCGCGGAGAGCGCGAGTACGGTCGCGCCCGGCTCGCCGTACTCCCCGAGGGCGATGCCGTCCTCGTCGAGCAGCCGCCGCAGGTCGTCGAGGACCTGGTCGGCGGCCTCTCCGGGCAGCCGGTCGACCTGGTTGAGGACGACGAACATGACCTCGGCGTGGCCCGCCAGGGGCCGCAGGTAACGCTCGTGGAGGATGGCGTCGGCGTACTTCTCCGGGTCGACCACCCAGATGACCGCGTCGACCAGTCCGAGGATGCGGTCCACGTGCTCCCGGTGCTGTACGGCGGCCGAGTCGTGGTCGGGCAGGTCGACCAGGACGAGCCCGCGCAGCTGCGGGTCGGCGTCCGGGCCCTGGACGGGGCGTCGGCGCAGCCGGCCGGGGATGCCGAGCCGGTCGATGAGGCCGGCCGCGCCGTCGCTCCAACTGCACGCGATGGGCGCCGCGGTGGTCGGCCTGCGGACGCCGGTCTCCGAGATCGGCACGCCGGCGAGGGCGTTGAACAACTGCGACTTGCCGCTGCCGGTGGCGCCCGCGATGGCGACGACGGTGTGCTGCCCGGACAGCCGGCGGCGCGCCGCCGCCTCGTCGAGGACACGTCCCGCCTCGGCGAGGGTGCGGTTGTCCAGCCGGGCGCGGGAGAGCCCGACGAGTTCGCGCAGCGCGTCCAGCCGGGAGCGCAGCGGTCCGTCGTAGGCGAGCGGCGGCACGGGCAGCGACCGCGCGGGGCGGAGTTCCACAGGGGCGAGTTCGGCGGCGCTCGTGCCGGTCTCGGTGACGCGGCGGGCGATCAGCCCGTCGTCCCAGGCGCCGTCGGCTCCGCCACGGCCGGGGGCGTCGTCGTCCCTCACGCGCGCGTGCCGGTCGGTGGGGCGGTCGGCGAGAGGGTCCGCCCGGTCGTGCCGGTCGCCGTACCGGTCGCCCTGCCGGTCCGCGTGCTTCACGAGCGCGCTGCCGGAAGCCTCCCGGTCCGCGGGGCTCCTGCCACCCCTGCCGTCCCTGGCGTCCCTGCCGTCCCCGGCACTCCTGGGATCTCCAAGGTCTCTGACGTCTCTGGGATCCCTGCTGCCGCTGCCGGCCCTCTGCTCCCCCGGGCCCCTTCTCGGCCGGCCGTCCACCGGGTCCGAGCCCTCCACCTCGGCGGAGACCGCGCCCTCCGTGCGCTCCGCGCGCCCTGGGCGATCCCTGTGCGCGGCGTCTTCCGTTCGGTCCTGGTCAGTGACGGCGGTCACCGGTCACCTCTCCTTCAGCAGTACGGACAGCGAGGCGATGAGTTCGGCCTGGGGCTCGGGATGCACGTCCAGGGCGTCGAGCGGGGCCAGCCGCCGCTCCCGCTCGGCGTTCATCACCCGGTCCAGGTAGTCGGCGAGCAGCCGCCCGGCGCGGTCGCGCAGCCGCAGGGCGCCGTGCGCGCCGATCCGTTCGGCGAGCCCCTCCCCCGCGGACCGCCCCCGGCGGCCTCCCAGCAGCCCGGTGGCGGCCAGGGCGGCGACGGCCTCGGGGTCCGGCGCGACGCTGCGGTCCAGTTCGCGTACCTCGTCCTCGGCGTACTCCTCCAGCTCCCGTCGCCAGCGCCGTACCGCCAGCCCGATGCGGTGCTCGGCGCTCTCCACGGCGGGGACGTGGTCGCCGAGCCCCGGGGCCGCCGCGGCCGGCTCGCGCCGCCAGGCGTCGTCGATGCGCTCGTCGGCGGCGGTCACGGCGCACAGCAGCAGCGCGCAGAGGCTTTCCACCAGCGCGTCGAGCAGTTCGCCCGCGGTGCAGTCCAGGGGGTAGGCACGCCAGCGTTTCAGGGCGTCCCCGGCGAGCACGGCCCCTGCCTGCAGGCGGCCCCGCACGCGTGCGTGCTCGCCGTCGTAGGCGCCGTCCACGGCCGAGATGAGCCGCAGGGCGGCCGAGTGCTGCGCGGCGGCGGCGCCTGCCAGCTCGGGCATCCGGGACTTGAGCGAGTCGAGCAGGCCGTGGGCCGTGCGGGCCATGGCGTGCCGGCGGGCCGCGGGGTCCTGGGCCTGGTGGACGAGCCAGGTCCGCAGCGGGGCCACGGCGGTGGCGGGCAGCAGCCCGCCGCCCCAGGCCGACTCGGGCAGTTCGGGCACCGTGAACCGGGGTACGTCGCCGAGGCCGGCCTTGGCGAGCAGTGCCCCGTACTGCCGGGAGACCTCGGAGACGACCTGGTGCGGCACCCGGTCCAGCACGGTCACGAGCGTCGCGTCGTACTCCTTGGCGGTACGCAGCAGGTGCCAGGGGACGGCGTCGGCGTAGCGCGCGGCCGTGGTGACCATGACCCAGATGTCGGCGGCGCAGATCAGCTCGGCGGCGAGGGCGCGGTTCTCGGCGATCAGGGAGTCGATGTCCGGCGCGTCGAGCAGGGCGAGGCCGCAGGGCACGGTCTCCACGGTCTCCACGCGCAGCACGCGCGCCGGCTCGTCGTCGGACGCCTGCGGTTCGAGCGGTTCGTCGCCGGCCGCTCCGGTTCCGGGTTCCTGCCGTGGCACCCACACGCGCGCGAGGTCGGGCAGGACGCGCATGCCGCTGAACCAGTGGTGGTCCTCCGGATGACACACCAGTACGGGGGTCCTGGTCGTCGGCCGCAGGACTCCCGCCTCACTGACCCGCCGTCCGACGAGGGAGTTGACGAGCGTGGACTTGCCCGCCCCGGTGGATCCCCCGACGACGGCGAGCAGCGGCGCGTCCGGCTCCTTGAGCCGTGGCACCAGGTAGTCGTCGAGCTGGGCGAGCAGTTCGTCGCGGTTGGACCGCGCGCGGGGGGCGCCCGCGAGCGGCAGCGGGAAGCGTGCGGCGGCGACACGGTCGCGCAGGGCGGAGAGTGCTTCGAGCAGCTGAGGCCGTACGTCCAAGGTCACCACATGCGAAGAATGCCCAATTTTAGGGGAATTCTGAAGCATATGAGCATGTCTGCGCGCCGACGGAACACAAGGGATGGAACGGACGACTGGGACGAGGGCGCAGTCCAGGCATAACGAGTGCACAACACCCGGCGCCCGAGCCACCAAAAGCGGTGCACGATTCTTACCTGCCTGCGATTATCAGGACCGCTTCACCGAACCTCCACATCGAGCCACGGAGGCGAAGCAGCAGGGGCAAGGACGCGGGAGCCCTATCCTTGTCCCCGGTGATGTCTCGGAACGGCCCGTACCGGGGCGGCACCACGACAGAGGCCACCACACCAGGCCCCCGTAGCTCAGTGGATAGAGCAGGCGCCTTCTAAGCGCTTGGCCGCAGGTTCGAGTCCTGCCGGGGGCGCACACACCTTCTGACCAGCGGAAACGCTGGTCTTCTTTCGTTCTGGCCCGATGCACATCGCTCCGAGGCCAAGCGCCTTGACCGTCCACGATCGTGGGCACCATAGTCGAGGCATGGCAGATGAGCGGTACAACATCGGGCCCATGGCTGCCTCATGGCTGCGCGCCCTGCGGTCCGAAGCGAAGTCCGAAAACACCATCCGGATCTACGGCAACGCGACGAGACAGTTCGCCGCGTTCCTGCTCGACCAGGACGAGGGCTATCGGCCCGTCGCGGACGACGAGGGCATCCCCGGCCGGCCCGCCCCGACCGACCTCGACGAGGTGCACCGCGAGCACGTGCAGGCGTACATCGCCCACACGATCAGGCGCACCTCGGCGGCGAACGCGCACCAGCACTTCCGCGCATTGAAAACGTTCTTCAACTGGCTGATGGACGAGGAAGAGATCGACCGCACCCCCATGCGGACGATGAAACCGCCGACGGTCGTCGAGCCCGAGGTGCCCGTCATCGCCGACGACGACCTCGTGAAGCTGTTCAAGACGTGCAAGGGCAAGACGTACGCCGAGCGACGAGACACGGCACTCTTGCTGTTGTTCCTCGACACGGGCGTGCGGCTGTCCGAGGCGACCGACCGCAAGGTCGCCGACCTCGACCTCGACTTGATGGTGCTGCGTGTCCTCGGCAAAAAGGGCAAGTGGCGGTCGGTGCCGTTCGGCCGCGCTACGGCAACGGCTTTCGACCGGTACCTGCGCGCGGCAGCGAAGCACAAGGGCAAGCCGCTCGAAGAGGACATGTGGCTGTGGTGGGGCGACCAACCGGCGCACAAGCACCACAGGTTGACCGTCTGGGGCGTGGGGAAGGTCGTCAAGCGGCGGTGCGCCGAGGCTGGTATCGCCCCGATCCATCCTCACCAGTTCCGGCACACGTTCGCGCACCTGTGGAAGGTGCAGGGCGGCAACGAGGACGACCTGATGCGTATCACGGGTTGGACGTCCCGACAGATGCTGTCGCGCTACGCGGCGTCGGCCGGCGCCGAGCGTGCCCGTGCCGCTCACGCGAAGTTCAGCCCGGCCGACAGGATCGCCTGAACAGACCTGCGCCCCGGTGCCCGGCTCGTCGGTGAGAGTCGGATTCCGGGGCGTTCGCGTGCGGTCCGGTGGGGGGTTACTGGACTCGCCGCACCTCAAGGTTCCCGACGAGCTGCGGCTCGTGGACGCAGAGGAGCGCGAGGGCCGCAGCTTCGTCTATCTGCTGGGGATCGTGGGCAAGTCGCACGTACGTCTCGAAGCAGCGATACATCATGGGCGTACCGCGGTCGAGTTCGGCCTGTTCGACTCGCACATCTGTCAACGTGACCCCCTGTTCCCGCCGGTTCGGAGCAGCATAAATCGAACCGGCGTTCGACACGCGCGAGGTGAGATCACTCTACGACGCGAGGGTCC
Source organism: Streptomyces sp. NPDC056160 (assembly GCF_042268205.1). Classification (NCBI taxonomy): domain Bacteria; kingdom Bacillati; phylum Actinomycetota; class Actinomycetes; order Kitasatosporales; family Streptomycetaceae; genus Streptomyces; species Streptomyces sp. NPDC056160. The sequence continues at coordinate 76,161 of NZ_JBHJUW010000011.1, read as the reverse complement.
GTTCGCACAGCGCGTATCAACTGCAACAGTGGGTGACTCCGTGACCAATCAGCGACGGTCTAAACATGCTTCGACCGAGCTGTCACAGAAGCAGTACGTGCCGGGTACAAGGTGTTCGTGCGCTCGAACGCTTACGCCTCGCGCTCCCAGCGCTCCGCGACCGCCTGCGCCTTGTCCGTCGAGGCATCGGCGCCGATGATCTTAATCAGCTTGGCCGGCGCCCCCTTGGTCAACTCGACCTCGGTGTAACCGATCACCTGCAGATGCGCGGCGGCGGCGACGATCTCTCGGTCGATGCCGAGGCCGGCCGCGATGGCAGACACGAGCTGTGGCGTGATGTTGTACCCCTGCCCGCCGATGATCTTGCCGACGAGGCTCTTACTCGGGGTCCAGTCGGATTCGGCGTCCACGGCTGCGGCAGCGAACTCCCTCGTCGACATCCGCCGGCCCTCGCCGACGTGCGCCTTCACGAGTTCCGTGAGCGCGTTCCGCTGCTGCGGCATCCCTCCGCCTCTCTAGCCTCATCAGTCCACACCCGAATCCGGGCATGCGTACGAAATCGCAGGTCAGGGCGTACAACCTTTTTCGACTGCGAGACATTGTCCACGATCGGGGGCAGGCATGGGGCGCCGGGGGCAAGGAAGGGCCGATTCTTAACCCCCTCATAAGGTGCCCACGATCGTGGACACCGCATGAACGGTGTGCTTCACTGGTCCTGTCCACGAACGTGGGCAGCTAAGCGGAGGCGCATTCATGACCCATGCCCGACTCGTTCTGACCGACAGCGACGTGCTGCGCGGGCTGATGACTTGGGCGCCGGGCGGTAGCTCGGTGGATATCCGGAAGCTCGCAGACGCCGTCGGCGTCTCGAAGAGCAAGATCGGCGCGCTGCTGTCCGGCGAACGACCTTCAGTCACAGAGGACGTTGCCGACCGCATATGCGAGGCGCTCGACGTACGTCGGGACGCTCTTTTTTACGACCCACTGCCCACGCCCATGGGCGTGGGCAGCCATCGACAGGAAGGGGCAGAACGTGAACACGAGCGAGCGGTCGCAACAGATGAGGTTCGCGGCTCACATGAGTTGGGCGAACACGACGGACCGGTCGGCCCGTACCGCCGCCGCGCGTAGGGCATCGCACCACACGCGGTTCCTCGACCAGGCGCGCGAACTGCACCCCGACGCGAGCGAGCAGCAGATCGAGCAGATCGCCGAGTCGCTGCGCAAGGCGCATTACACCGCGCTCGCCCTCAAGTCGGCGGCTGCCCGCCGCGCGAAGCGGGACGCGACGCAGGCGAGGAAGCGGGCCACGGCGCAGCAGCAGCTCGCGCAGTACCGCACCGGCTCGGCCGCCGCCTGACAGACCCCCGGACGCGAGTCGGGGCCGACCCGGACCGGCATCCGGAACGACCCCTGTCGGCTCGCTCCCCACTCAACACAGAAAGCGAGGCACGTGCCTTGAGCGCACAGCCTATCCCCCTGCGTTCGGCGAAGGCGCCGACGATCGACCCGCAGCTCGCGGCGGTCGAGGCGGCGATCGACTACCTGATGCTGCCGACCGTCCGGCCGCCGCTGCTGCGCGAGGACGGCATACACGTCGTCGTCGCCGACGGCGAGCAGTTCGCCGCGTGGGTGTTCGCCCTCGGCGGCGACGTCAACCGGGCGCCCGCCCTCGACGGCGCGTCGCTGTGGACGCTGCGCACCGAGACGCCGGCCCGCGGCGACGGCTCGACCGTCCGGATCCGCGTTCACGTCGCCCTCGTGCACGACGAGTTCGTGCCCGCGCAGTTCCGCGGCGAGGTGTCGGCATGACGAACCCGACCGTCGAGCGAGCGGCCCGCATCATCGCCGCGGCGATCGTGCACGGCACCTCGCCCGACCCCGCCCTCGACGCCGCGCAGGCGCTCGACGACGCGCGGCTGCTCGTACCGGCGCCCGACCCGTTCGCGACGCCCGGCCGCAACCGGCCCGGCCCGAGTCCGGCCGCCGTCGCCGCCCTCGCCGCCTGCGGGAAGGCGAAGCAGGCCGCCGACACCGCGCGGGCGCAGACCGAGGGCATGCCCGGCAAGCCCAACGTGTCCGCGGCCGGCGGCGAGGTGACGTTCGTCGTCCACCCGCAGTCGCTCGCCGACTGGAAGCAGTGGATGCACGCCCTCGGCGTCGGCGACGCCCGCGGCGACTCGACCGGCGTCGCGATGGTCGTCCGCTGCACGTACGGCGGTGTCCGCGCCCGCCTCGTCGGGGTCGGCGTGCCCGGCCTGTACGGCGAGATGCACGACCGCCTCGGCTACCGGACGGCGGTCCGCTCGTGAGCGTGCTCGACGTCCTCGGGGTGCTGCTCGTCGGCGCCGTCCTTGTCCTTGCCTCGTCTGCCGGGGGTTCCCGATGACCAAGCCCAACATGCCCGTTGACGGGCCGTACCGCATTACCACCGAGCCGTTCCCCACGGGCGTGACGCTCGACGTCGAGCCGTTCGTGCAGCGCGTCGTGACCGACGTCGTCGAGGCGCTGCTGACCGACGAGTTCGCCGACCGGCTCGGCGGGCTGTACGACATGCAGGCTTGTGACCCGCACCTGATCGAGCGCCCCGGCGACCTCCCGTTCGAGGGGCTCGTCGACGACCTCGTCGCCGCGGTCCGCACGAAGCTGCCGGTCTACGGCCGACAGTGCTCGCGCCTCGCCGAGCGGCTGCTCGTGCTCAGCCTCGCCGGACAGGTGCGCTCGCTCGCCGACCGCCGCGCGGCCGTCGCGCAGCACGCCGAGGGGGGTGCGGCAGCGTGAGGAACACCTACCGCGACGAGTGGCGGGTCATGGTCACTCTCAAGCCGCGCCGCCCCGCCGATCTCGGGCTCACCGGGCTCGACGACCTCGCCGAGTTCGTCGCCCCGAGCGGGCCGATCACGGTCGCCGTGCTGCCGCGCCGCCTCGGCAAGCTCGCGGCCGGTATGTCCGTGAGCGACGACATGGTGAGTCGGGACGTCGAGGGCGACTACCGGCGCCGCTGTGAGGAGATCGCGGCCGAGCTGCGGCGCCGCCCGCAGGTCGACGAGGTCAACGTGAAGTGCACCGAGACACACACGTGCTCGCACTGCCGGCTGCGGTGGGAGGTGCTGACCGCCGACGAGGCGGCCGACAGCTCGACGAACCAAGACGAGCACAGCGTCGAGGGCGAGCCCGTGTGCTGCACGGCCGCGATCGCCGAGTTCCGTGCCGAGCGCGGTATTCCGGCGCTCGTCGAGGCGGGTGAGGTCGCGTGATCGCCCTCACCGACGCCCGCGTCGCGGCTGCCGACCGGCTGCGCGAGTACGACCTCGACGGGCTGCCCGAGTGGCGGGTCGCCGCCGACGACGAGACCGGCCGGATCGAGCCGCAGTGCATCGCTCCCGTGTGTCCCGACCCGGAGCACGAGCGGGTCGACGCGAGCGTGTACTCGTGCTGCCCCGGACCGGTCGTCGAGGTCGGCGACCGGCTGCTCGCCGAATACCTCGTCGCGCTGCTCAATGACGACCGCGGGGCGGGTGAGTCCGCATGAGCGCCCGCGACGTTCTCGTGCACGCGCTGCGCGTCTACTACGCCGACAGCCGAGACCCGAACGGGCTCGTCGACAAGCTGATCGCGAAGTACGACGCCGAGCGCTCGGTGAACGAGACGCTCGCGACGGCACGCGGGGCTGCCGCCGACATGTTCGAGGTCGAGGCCGGCGAGCGCCGCCCGATGTGGCGGGTCATCTACACCGACAGCGAGTCGGCGACCGGCGTCGCCCTGGTCTGCACGGCCGAGGGCGACGCCGACGAGCACCGAGTGATCGTGACCGACGACGGCTCGGGCGAGCCTGTGCGCGACGAGCAGGGCGTGTACGACTGCTGCCCCGGAACGCAGTTCGAGACGTACTCGACTGTCCTCGCCGCGTACCTCGTCGAGCTGCTGAATGCCGACGTCGAGGCGGGTGAGCAGCCGTGAACGCCCGCGCCGAGGCACGCGCCGCCCTCATGCGGGCCGGCTACGGGGCACCTGCGGCCGACCGGCTGCTCGACCAGGTCGAGGGCGACGCGCTCGCTCGTGAGAAGGACACCCGCGGCGGATCGCCGCAACAGGGCGAGTCCACTCACCGGCACGGGCTGCCCTGCGAGTACCCCGAGTTCCTTCCCTGCCTCTGCCCGGTCCGTCCGGCCGGGCTCGTGGAGCCGTGGGCGGGTGCTGCGCGATGACCGATCCGAAGTGGGCGCACGACACCGAGCGGGGCCGGTACTACACCGACCCCGCCGGGGGGCCGGACCTGATCAGCATCACGAACGCGCTCGGCAGCATCGCGAAACCGGCGTTGGTGCCGTGGGCGGCCGGGCTGACTGCCGACGCCGTGATCGCCGACCCGATCTCGACTGCCCGCCGGGCGCGCACCGAGCCGACGGCGCTGCGCCGCGAACTCGTCGCCGTGTCACGGGAGTACACCGATCAGGCTCGCGACCTCGGCACGCGCGTGCACCTGCGGGCCGTGTCGCTCGTGCTGAACACCCCTTATCCGTACGACCCCGAGGTCGAGCCGTACGCCGTGCAGCTCGCTGCGTGGTTCCGGCTGTGGCGCGTCGACTTCGAGAACGACGTCGAGGCGGTCGAGACGACCGTGATGCACCGGAAGCGCGGTTACGCCGGTACGGGCGATCTGTGGCTGTGGCTGCCGACCGGCCGGTTCCGGCGGCGGCAGCTCTGGCTCATCGACTACAAGACGAGCGCGAAGAAGCCGGCGAGCACGGTGTACGACGATCAGCCTCTGCAGCTCGCCGCCCTGCGGCACGCGCCCGAGTGGCTGCTGCCGGACGACAGCAGCGAGCCGGCGCCGCGGGTGCACCGTACGGCGCTGCTGAACCTGCGCCCGCGCAGCCGCCGGTTCATTGAGGTGCCGTCCGGCCGGGCGCAGTTCCGGGCGTTCCTCGGCGCCCTCGCAACCTCCCGCTATCTGCACGACGCCCCGAGCGCGTACCCGGCGATCGATCCGCCGTGGGCGCCGGGCGCATCCAACCGAAAGGCAGCGTGACCCATGGGTTCGCGCATCATGACCATGAAGCGGCAGGCGGCCGAACTCGGCCGTATCCGCACTGGCTACAGCCGGCCCAACCCGAAGCCGAACGGGCGGCCGATCCCGGTCAAGTCGAAGACGTTCATTCTCACCTCGCACTCGCGCGAGTACATCGCGGCGGCGGCCGATCTGTACGGCGGCCCGGTCGAGCAGTGGACGCCGCAGGGGCAGCCCGTCGCGCAGTGGCGGGTCATCACCGAGGCGACCGAGCTGCGGGCGATCCTGCCCGCCGGCGACCCGCTCGACCAGGCGAACGAGAAGTGGACGGCGGGCGGGTGCGAGCGACGCTGTGACGGCGTCACCGAGAAGCTCTCGGGACGTCCGTGCATCTGCCTCGCGCAGTACGGCGACGACTGGCACGAGCGCAAGCCTGAAGAGGTGTGCCGCCCGACCAGTCGGGTCGGCGTGTTCCTGCCCGATCTGCCCGACCTCGGCGTGTGGCGGCTGGAGACGAAGTCGTATTACGCGGCCGATGCGTTGGCGGGCGGGCTCGACACCGTGCTGCAGGCGACCGGCGGCCGGGGGCTGCTGCCCGTGCGCATGTGGATCGAGCAGCGCAAGGCGGTGCGCGGCGGTAAGACCAAGCAGTTTCAGGTGATCGTCGTCGTGCCGTCGCTGCCGAAGCTGCGCCACGCGCTCAGCGGCCCGATCAGCACGGCGGCGGCGCTGGACCCGGCGAGCCTCGACCGGCCCGCGATCGAGGCGGCGCCCGTCGAGCGGCCCGACTACCTCGCCGAGGCGCGCGGTTGCCGGACGGCCGACGACGTGATCGGGGTGTGGCACAAGGCCCGCGAGGCCGGTCACGGGTCCGACGAGCTGCTCGCCGACCTCAAGACGATCGCCGAGGACATCAGCAAGGGGATCGACCCGCAGACCGGTGAGGTCGGCGACCAGGACGACGACGAACTCGGGCCGGACGACGAGGGCGTGTACGACGTCGAGGTGCTCGGCGAGGGCGACGGGCCCGTCGGCGAGGAACCGCCGGCCGCGCCCGCACGGTCGTCGTGGCCGACGGCGGCGCAGCCCGGATCAGGGGCACGCCGATGACGTGGTTCCTGGGCCGATGGGCCGCGTTCGACACGGAGACGACTGGCGTCGACGTCGAGAACGACCGGATCGTGTCCGCGGCCGTTCACGCTCGCGGCGGCGGGGTCGAGCCCGAGTCGGGCGAGTGGCTCGCCGACCCTGGCATCGAGATTCCCGCCGAGGCGGTCGCCGTTCACAAGATCAGCACCGAGCACGCCCGCGCGCACGGCGACCCGGCCGCGCAGGTGGTGAACGAGGTCACGGCCGAACTCGCCGCGCAGGTCGTCATGGGCGGCGCGGCGGTCGTCGGGCACAACGTCGTGTACGACCTCACGCTGCTCGACCGCGAGTGCCGTCGGCACAGCCTGCCGACGCTGCACGACCGGCTCGACGGTCACCCGCTGCACGTCATCGACACGCGGGTGCTCGATCAGCGGGCGGTGCCGTTCCGCAAGCGCGTGAGCGAGCAGCAAGGCGCCCGGCAGCTCATCACCCTCGCGCAGTTCTACGACGTGCCGTGGGACGACGAGGCGGCGCACGGCTGCTCGTACGACGCGATCGCCGCCGCGCAGGTCGCCCGCCGGATCTCGACGCTCGCGCACATGCGGCGCGTCGACTGGCCCGAGCACGTGCGCGCCGAGCGCCGTGTGTCCTTCCTGCCGTTCCGCGATCTCTCCCTCGCCGAGCTGCACGACGCACAGATCGAGTGGGCGGCCGAGCAGGCGGCCGGGCTCGAAAAGCACTTCCGCAAGACCGACCCCGAGGCGCGCGTCGACGGCACGTGGCCGCTGCACCCGTGGGCCGAACCGACCAGCGAGGGGGCACCCGCATGAGCGAGCGGAACATCATCGGATTCGACGTCGACAGCCACGGCAACGCCGCGATCGTGGTCGTCGTCGAGCGCGACGGCGCGTACTCCGTGCGCACCTCGGGCGTGTGCAAGCACCTCGCCGCCGAGCTGCTGCGCGGGATCGCCGCCCGGCTCGACGCCGAACACGGCCCGTTCCCCTGCAGCCCGGCGGCCGAGCAGCACGACCGGCCGCGCGAGGACGAGCCGGCCGACCCGCGCGGCGGGCACCTCGACCGCGACCGCGGCGTGTACCGCGACCCCCGCGGCGACTCGTTCGACCTCACGCTGCTGTGGGCCGACGAGTTCGACCGCGCGTGGAAGTGGCAGGGCGCCACCGACGTACTCGGCGAGCCGATGCTGCAGGCGGACGACGGCGAGGTGCAGCCGCTCGGCGTGCTGCGAGCGCTGTACGGGCCGATCACTCCGCGCTCGGGCGGTGCCGCATGACGGAGATCCCCGGACTGATCGCCGCCGACGAGGTGCCGCTCGACGACCGCACCGCCGCCCCGGCCGAGCTGCAGGTGATCGGACTCGACCTGTCGATCACGTCGACCGGCGTGTGCATGCCCGACGGTTCGACGTTCCGGATCCGGACCCGGCAGAAGGACGGACCGCGCCGGCTCACGGTGATCCGCGACCGGCTGACGATCGAGGTCGCCGAGCAGCGCCCGCACCTCGCCGTGATCGAAGACCTGCCCATGAACGCGGGGCGGATGAGCCTCACGAACCTCAAGAACATGGCGTGCCTGCACGGCGTCGTGCAGGCGCTGCTCGTCGACGCTGGCGTGCCGTGGGCGTACGTGAACACGAAGACGCTCAAGAAGTTCGCGTGTGACAACGGCGGCGCCACCAAACAGGAGATGACGGCCGCCGCGTTCCTCGCCGCCGGCGCGGCGTTCGAGGACGACGAGGGCGCCGACCAGGTCGACGCGTGGTGGCTGCGCGCTGCCGCGTTCGACTGGCTCGGGCTGCCCCTGTTCGCGATGCCCGAGGCGCAGCGCGAGGCACTGAGTAAGGGCGACTGGCCCGACACCTACGCGCAGCGGTACGTGATGGGGGCCGCGGCATGATCGACGTCACGGTTCGCGTGAAGTCGCCGACCGCTGCGCGGCTGCTCGCCGGTCTCCTGCGGCAGGCTGCAGCGGACGAGGCCGACCGGGGGCAGGCTCGGCACTGGCGAGGCGCTGCCCGTCGGCTCGACGAGTGCGTGCGCCTGCCCCGCTACGCCCCGCGGGTGCAGCGACCGCAGGCTGCCGAGATCGATCACGGCGCCGTGCGGCGGGTCGTGACCGGCGTGCACCCGCTGCCCGTGCTCACCCGCGACGAGGCGCGGCTCGCGTGCTGGCACCTCATGGTGAACGGCTGCAGCATCACCGAGTCTGCCGAGCGGCTCGGCGTCCGGCCGCGCACGGTCAGTCGGTGGCGGGCCGAGGATCTCGGCGGGTGCTCGTGAGGCGCCGCAGCGTCCCGGCGGGCGCCGCGACGATCCCAGGTACGGCCGTCGCCCCGCCGCGGCCGACGCTCGACGACACGATCCGTGCGACCGCCCGGCCGGTCCCGCCCGTTCCGGGGCAGCAGCCGCTCGTCGTCGACGGGCCGCGGATCGCCTCGTTCTGCACCGGGTACGGCGGGCTCGACATGGCCGTGCAGCGGCTGCTCGGCGGGTGGCTCGCGTGGGTGTCGGACATCGACCCGAGCGCCTGCAAGATCCTTGCCCACCGCTTCCCCGAGGTGCCCAACATCGGCGATCTGACCGTCGCCGACTGGCAGCACCTGCTCGCCCTCTACGGCCGCCCCGACGTCGTCACGGGTGGCTACCCGTGCCAGCCGTTCAGCATCGGCGGCCGGCAGAAAGGAACCGCCGATGACCGGCACATCTGGCCCGATATTGCCCGTGCCCTTCGCGTTCTACGACCCCGAATCGCAGTCTTTGAGAACGTCCGCAACCACCTTCGGATCGGGTTCGACACCGTACTCGCGGACCTTGCCGGTCTCGGGTTCGATGCGGAATGGATCGTTGTACGAGCGTGCGACGTTCACGGCTGCCACATCCGCGAACGGCTGTTCATCCTTGCCGTTGCTCAAGACGCCGACGGCGAACCTTGGATCGAATGGCGGCAGTCAGCATCCCGACAAGCGGAAAGCGGGCGGGCACGGTCCGACGCTGGCCGACGAGGTCGAGTGGCTGCTGCCGACGCCGACGACGTCGCAGCACGACGACGGCAAGGATCCGGCAGTCTGGCGGGCGCGCCGGGAACGGCTGAGGGAGAAGCACGGGCAGGGCGTCGGTACGCCTCCGCTGTCGGTACTGGCCCGGACACTTGGGGAATCTACGCCCCCGCGGTCGCGCGGTGGGCGGAAGCGTTCGACGTCAAGCCACCCCGGCCAACTGACGATCGAGGGCTGCTGAACACCGAACTCGAAGAGTGGATGCAGGGGCTGCCCCCTGGCCACGTCACGCAGGTGCCCGGCCTCGGGCGGCAGGGGCAGCTCAAGGCGCTCGGCAACGGGGTGTTCCCGCTGCAGGCCGAGGCGGCGCTGCACGTGCTGCTCGACCGCCTCGACCAGGACGCAACCCGGCGAGCGGCATGAGCGGGCTCGGGCCGACCATCGGCGACGCGCACCCCGGCTACGGGCTGCGGGTCCGGCTCGACAGTCACAAGGCGAAGAGCCTCGCCTCGGGCGACTTCACGTGCCCGTGCGGGCGAGCCGAGGACGCCGTCGGGTACGCCGAGGTCGAGTCGCTCGTGATCCGGTACGGCCGCCACCGCCGCGACGAGTGCCCGATTCCCGAGGTCAGAGAACACGCCGCACGCCAGTACGCGGCGCTTGAGCGGTCAATGAACAAGCGACGGAGGAAGTAACCATGCCGAGGCTGGAAGAAGACGCCGAGGTCGAGGTCAAGCTCGACGGCGCTGCCGGGATGCTGCAGCAGGCGATTCCCGCGATCCTGCGCCGCGGACTGTTCGAGGCGCCGGGCGCCCGGATCGTCGCGGTCGTCGAGTTCGCGAGCACGACGTACACCGGGCACGCCGCCGGCGAGGACAAAGACCCGCAGGTGAAGCTCAGGGTCAAGCTCGCCGAGGTCGCCACCGAGGGCGATCAAATCCGGCTGCTGCGCGAGGTCATGCGTGCGATGTACCGGCAGCGCAAGATGAACGGCACGCTCGACGAGATCGGGCCCGGCTCGCGCGACGTCGACGCCGCGGTCGAGCTGCTGCTCGCCGAGCACCCGACCGAGGGCGAGTTCAACGCGCACGAGGAACGCGAGCGCGCGGCGAAGCAGCGTCGCGGCGGCCGGGTCGAGCAGTTCGGGTGACTCGGCCCCCAAGCAGCAGTGGCGGCGCACGCCGGGTGCGCTGCCGCTGCGGCCGAACCGTACTGCGGCAGCTCGTCGGCAACCGGGCGGCGCTCGACGTCACCGCGGACGCCGACGAGATGACCGCGGCGGCGGCCGTGAAGCTGCGCGAGCCGAACCGGCTCGACTGGTGCGTGCGCACTACGGCGGGCGGGCCCGATCTGCAGTGGGCCCACTGCCACCAGCGCAAGGCGGAGTGCACCCGCCCGCACGTGATCGACCACCAGTGCACGGCGCCCCCTGGATCCGGCGCCCACGCCCACGGGCGAGGGCGCCCCCGTAAGACCTCGGTTCCCGAGGGACAGCTCGCCCTCGGATAGGAGAACCCCGATGCCATGGTTCGTCGTTGACGACAACGCCCACAGCCACCCGAAGATGATCGCCGCCGGGAACGCTGCGCTCGGGCTGTGGTTGCGCTGCGGCGCGTACGCCGCGCAGCACCTGACCGACGGCATCGTGCCCGGCGTCATCGCCCGCATGTACGGCTCGAAGCCGCAGATCACGAAGTTGGTCGCGGCGGGACTGTGGCACGAGCAAGGGCACTCGTGCCGGCACCCGAAGTGCGCACAGCCGCAGCCGGGCGACTACTTCATTCACGACTACCTCGCCCCGTACAACCCGTCGCGCGCCGAGGTCGAGCGCAAGCGCGAGCGGGCTGCCGAGAAGAAGCGTCGGCAGCGCGGGGTGCAAGATCCGCTGCCGGATCGCGAGGGGTTCGGCGGCGAGTCGAGTGCGAATCACGACGGATTCGACGACGATTCGTCGACCGATCGCTCGCCGGAAAACGGCACCTCCGCAGGTCACGGCGGTGCGTCCCCTGGGGACAGCCGGGGGACTCGCGCGGGCGCGAACCCCTCCCCTCCCCGCCCCTCCCACGAGGGGGGTGCAGGTAGAGATCAGGGGTGCCGTCCCTCTCTCATCGCCGCCGACTGGCAGCCGAGCGACGAGGACGTGCAGGCGGCGCAGTTCGGCCGCAGCGACCTCGGCCGCGAGCAGCTCACCGCGCAGCAGATCGACGCCGTCACCCGGAAGTTCCGGCAGCGCATGCTCGACGACCAGGTGCGCGCGGCCGGGTTCGGCGGTCGCTGGCGGCAGTGGGCCGAGAACGAACGCACCGAGGCGCCGGGCGGTGTCGTCGTCCCGTTCGCGCAGCAGCCCATGACCAAGTCACAGCAGGCGATCGCCGGGCTCGACCGGCTGCGCAACGGAGGACACAGCGCATGAACGTCGACGAAACGATCGACTTGCTGTCGCAGATCGCCCTCGTCGACGACCGCGTCGTCAAGGTCGACGAGGCCGAGCAGCGGGCGCAGGTGACCATGTGGGCCGCAGTGCTGCGCGACGTGCCGCTCGCGTTCGCGGGCGAGGCGGTCGGCCGCCACTACGCCGAGTCGGCGTGGCCGGTCATGCCGAAGGACGTCGCGTCGCGGTGGCGCGATCACGTCCGCGACCGGCTCGGCCGCTCGACCGGCACGTTCGAGCCGACCGATCACCCCGCCGTCGACCCCGACGACCGGTACGGCAACTCGTACGTTGCGGCGCTGCGGGCCCATCGGACCGCGGTCGCCGGCGGCGACGCCGAGCCCGTCGGGCTGCGCGAGCTGCTGCCCGCCGTCGGCAGCCGGCTCGGCGGCGGCCGGTCCGTCGAACTCGTGCCCGCGAACGACGAGTTCGTCGCCGCGAAGCAGACCCGGTATCCGCGGCGCGAGCGGCCGGCCGGACCGCCCGAGCGGGCCGTGCACTGCCCGGTGTGCGGATCCTCGCCCGGCCGCCCCTGCCGCCTGCCGGGAAGCGGCCGGGTCATGACCGGCATACACCCCTCTCGCCGCGACGTGTACGACGCCGCGCAGTCCACCGACAGCAAGGGAGATCAGCAGTGAAGCAACGTGATCCGCTGCTCGCCGAGTTGTACCCGACCGGCTCGTTCGGCGGGCCGCGCCCCGGCGTCCGCCGGGCGGGCGAGCCCGACCCCGAGGGTCCGCGCCGCGGCGCCGAACTCGCCGCCGAGGTCGCCGAGATCGACCACGAGCACGGGTACGGCGTGCACCTGCGCTACCGGCAGGCGGACGCCGCATGACCGAGCCCGCCCTCGTCGGGCACCTCGGCATCGCCGCCATGGTCACGGCCGCGGTCGCCGCCGTGTGCCTCGTGGCTGCCGCCGTGTCCGCCGTCCTCGACAAGTACGCCCCGCCGACCGACAAGGAACTGCAGCGATGACCGAAACCAACATGACCGCCGTCGAGGCGCTGCTCGCGTTCGCCCGCCGTGTCGTCGACGACGAGGCCGCGCGGGCACTGCTCGACGAGGCCACCCTCGAACTCACTGGGCGCCGTGTCGTGCGGCCCGATCAGCAGCTCGTGCCGCTCCGCTTCACCGTGCGGCGGCGCCACGACGTGAGCGGGGTGAGCGGCGACGGGGACGTCGCCGACGGCGTGCTGTGGCCGGACGGGACCGCGAACATCCGGTGGCGCGGCGAGCACCCCTCGGCCGTGTTCTGGGACCGGGGCCGGGTGAGCGTCGAGTTCATCCATGGCCACCAGGGCGCAACCGAGATCGTGCTCGTCGACCAGGACGACGAGGCCATACTGCCCACGCCCACGGGCGTGGGCGATAAGGTGGACGCCGCCCCGCTGGTCGTCCGCCGAGTTCTCGAACACGCGCTGCGCCGCCCCGTTCCGTGCCCGAAGTGCTCGCGCACGACGACCTGCAGGTGCATCGCCGACCGGACCGACGCCCGCGTCGACGCCGTGCTCGGCGCCCTCGCGCCGTGGCTCAACACCAGTACGGGGGACGCGACATGAGCGACGAGTTCGACCCTGACGACTTCGCCGACCTCGACGAGGACGACGCCGAGCAGCTCGCCGCACTCTCCGACGACGAACTCGCCGCCGCCCTCGACTGGCTGCACGAGAAAGACCCGCTCGCCGGCTACTGCACGCCCGTGACCCGGCAGCGCAAGCCGACCGCGATCGGCCGCACGGTCATTGACCTGCCGCCCCTGTAGTCCCGCCCGCCATCCACAGACTGTGAGGAACCCCGTGGACAACCCGACCACCGCCGCCCCGGCGGTCGACCAACTGATCGCCGCGCTCGACGAGATTCGCTCGTGGCGGCATCGTCACCCGAACTTCGATGCCCGGCAGATCGGCGAACTCGACGCGATCCTCGACCGCGCCGCCGTCGGGCGGATAGAGCGTCGCCTCGACCTGCCCGAGGCGACGTCGCTGCCCGAGGCCGTCAACGCGTACCACGCCGTCATGCGGCTGCGGCGCAGCATCCTCGCCGACGCCGCGCGTGCGTGGGATCTCGTCGAGGCTCGCGCAATGCGGCAGATCTCGCAGTTCATGCCGCACGGCGACACCGCCGCCGACGACCAGCACGGGGGCAACGCATGATGAGCCTGCGTCTCTACCGGAAGGTGTGGCACGACCGGGTGCACGACACCCTCGCCCGCCTGCGCGGGTACTGCAACCACTGCCCGCGCACGGACGAGGCGGGCGGCGGGTACCGGCACTGGCGGTGCGCACTGCGCCGCGGACACCGCGGAATGCACCGGTACCGCAACTACGTGTGGGATCAACAGGGGCGGGTCGAGTACAGCCCGGTCGACTGCCTGCCGCCCTCGCAGCCGAACGAGCGTCACGGCGTGTTTGCGGGCGGCGAACTGCGCGCGGCCCGCCGGCGGGCTCGGGAGAAGCGGCGGCGTACGTCCGCCTGACACGACGGCGGGGCGCCCCAAGCCGGCAAGCACCGGGCGCCCCGTTCCCCTTCGCGGTGCGATCAGCCTACGCCCCACGCACCACAGGAGCGATCACCATGCAGCACACCGCCCGCCCTCGTACCGTCCGCGATGACCTGCAGACCCTCGTCGACCACTGGGGACACCTGCGCGCCCTGATCGACACCTCGCAGACCTCGGACACGTGGCCGCCCGCCATGGGTCACGCCGACTATCTACGCGCCCTCGACGACCACGACGCGGCCGAGGTGTCCGCCGAGCAGCAGCTCGCCGCAGCAATCGCGCACGCCCTCGACCACCCGCAGCAGCTCGTCACCATCCGGCACCCGAGCGGACAGCTCTACTACCGGTGCGCCCACTGCAGCCATGTCGGCGAGGGGCTGCCGCACCCGGTGCGCGAGGACCGAGACCCGACGCAGCTCGGCGAGCGCCCGGTGCCGCTGCGCCTGCACGTCGCCGACGCGAGCCGTGCGATCGAGATCGCGGTGTGCGGTCTGGCCGACTCGATCGCGGCCCGCGACGCACTCGATCCGGCGGACTGGCACGGCCGGGACCGGGCGCAACGCACCGTGCCGACCGCGGCCCGGTGGCTGCTGTCCAGGTTGACCGACAAGCCGTGCTGCCCGACGCACGACGCCGAGCAGGACCGGATCGCCCGGTACGCGCGCCAGGCAGCCGACCGGCTCGATCGCGTCGTCGGTCTGCAGCGCGCGACCGCTGTCCTGCCGACACCGTGCCCGTGGTGCGACGGCGATCTGATCGCGCACACCGAGGGCGACACGATCACGCGCGTCACATGCGGTACGGGCCTGGTCGACTGCGACGCCCCGGTGCCCTTCGACGTCGACCTGCGGGCGCGCACGTGGTCGACGCCCGAGCAGCTCGCCGCCTTGCAGCGTGAGATCAGCGACGCGGCGCGGCGCCGGAAGCGCGCCGAGGCACGGGCGCGGCAGCGAGCAGCAGTTCGTGCACGGCAGGCAGCCGCATAGCCGCTGCCCGGACACAGCAGAGCCCCCGATCGCGATCGTCGCGGTCGGGGGCTCGGTCGTTGGCGGGCGGCCGGCTACTGCTCGTCGCCTCGCAGGTCGGTGCGGGCGCCCGGCTGCAGGTCGCGGGAATCCCAGTAGCGGCGCACCTCGTCGAGGTCCCACTCGTCACGGGTGCTGCCGGGGCGGCGGCGCGGCTGCGGAAAGTCGTCATGCGTGCGTCGCCAGTTGTGCACGGTCTGCCGCGATACGCCGAGTTCGGCGGCGACTTGGGACATGTTCCCCAACCTCGTTTCCCCCTCGCCCGCGTCCCCTGTCCGCGGCTCTTCCCGCTCTGGCATGGCGCTCATCCTGCCCTAACCTTGTTGACACTGTAAAGCAGGTTCACTTACCGTCGAACCCGCACAACCGGAAAGCCCCGGCCGGCGCCGCGAACGCCACATGGTCGGGGCGGACCGTGCCCCCAACCGTCAAGCAGAGGGCCGATCCGTGGCTGATAGTAACGGCGAGCGTCACACCGCACCCGAGCGTGACCGACAGCAGCTCACCCCGCTGCAGCGCAGGCTCATCGCAGGCGTTGCCCTCGGCGGCGCCGCGATCGCCCTGATCGGGTTCATCGGCTCGTACGCCGCGGTTCGCGCCCTCGCGGAAGCGAAGCGCTTCGGCACGTTCGCACTGCTCTTCCCGATCGGGCTCGACGCCGGGATTCTCGTGCTGCTCGCCCTCGACATGCTGCTCACGTGGCTGCGTATGCCGCTCGGTCTGCTGCGTCAAACCGCGTGGCTGCTGACGGCCGCGACGATCGCGTTCAACGCCGCCGCCGCGGCGGGCGATCCGCTCGCCATGGGGATGCACGCCGTGATCCCGGTCCTGTTCGTGGTCGTCGTCGAGGCGGCACGGCACGCGGTCGGGATCGCCGCGGACATCAGCGCCGCGAAGCACATGGAGTCGGTACGCCTGTCGCGGTGGCTGCTCGCCCCGTTCGGCACGTTCCTGCTGTGGCGGCGCATGAAGCTGTGGGAGCTGCGGTCGTACGACGAGGTGATCGCCCTCGAACAGGAGCGGCTCACGGAGCGGGCGCGGCTGCGTCGCGAGTACGGGCGCAGGTGGCGGTCGAGGGCGCCCCTCCCCGAGGTGCTCGCCCTGCGGCTCACCCGCTATGGGCGCCCCCTCGCCCCGGTCGTCGTCGACGCCGCCCCGCTGCCCGAGGTCGAGTACAAGGGCGCCCCGGCGTTCGCCCCCGCCCCGCAGGGCGCCCCGGCACTGCCCGCCCCGCCCTCGGCCGCGCCCGAGCAGGGCGCCCCGCAGCGCCCCGCCCCGCAGATCGAGGGCGCCCCCGAGCGCCCCGCCCCGGAACCCGAGGGCGCCCCGCAGGGCGACGCCCCCGTCGACCAGAGCGCCCCGCACGCGGACGGGGGCGGCGACCAGGGCGCCCCCGGCGAGGACGCCCCGGACGACGAGGGCGCCCCGGAGCGCCCCGCGGGCGAGGACGAAGCGCCGCGCGACGAGCAGCGTCCGCCGACGCGCGACGAGGTGAAGCGGAGGATCCGGGCGCTGTACGACGAACTCGACGCGCGGCCCGGCGAGGGCCGGATCGTGGCGCTGCTCAAGAGCCTCGACGGCTACCCCTACACGTCCCGACGGCACGCGCAGACGCTGCGCGACGAGATCGAGCGGAAAGAGCCGAAGCTCGCCGAACGCGGCTCGGACAACGTCCGCGCACTGACCGGCACATGACGGTCTGACCGTGACTGCAACTGCAGTCGCAGTTCACCCTCACCCCCCTCTCACCCGCCACGACCCGCCCGCAGGCACACCCCTCGGTCGCCACGACCGCAGTCGCAGTGAAGGAGCAACACCGGTGTCCGACACCGCAGCACCGCCCGCGCCCACCGCGGCGCCGCCCGCACCGCCCGACCCCGCGGCCGTCGCGCCGCCCGCACCGGCCGCCGAGTCGGCCGAGACCGAGCCGAGGCAGCGCACCCCGCGCCGCCGCGGTGTACCGATCGAACCGCTCGTCATCGGCGCCGGAAACGGAACCGCCGTTGTGGCGACCGCCGCATATCAGGCAGCCGGCCCGGTCGGGCTCGCCGCCGCGGCCGGTACCGCCGTCGCCCTCGCGGCGGGCGGGATCCTGCAGCGTCGCCGTACTGTCCGCACGCGCACGACGACCGGGGCGGGGCGCACGCGGGGCGGGGCGCCCGGGGCGGGCCGAGGGCGCGGTCGGGGCGGGGCGCCCGGCGGCACGTCGGGGCGGGGCGGATCGCCTCGCCGGGGCGGGGCGGGGCGGACGCCGCGGGGCGCCCTCGACCGGCTCGTCGGACGTGGGGCGGGGCGCCTCAAAACGCCCCGGGTGCCCACGCCCACGGGCGCGGGCGGGAAGCATCGGCGCCCCGGCAACCCGAACCGCTCGCCCTCGACGTCGTCGACCAGGACGCGCACGCCCCGCACGCGCAGCCGGCTCGGCATGCTGCGCCCCGCCGCGAGCGCTGCCCGCCGCGGCATGGCCGGTACGGGGCGCGCGATCCGTGGCACGGCGCGCGGTGTCGCAGCCGCCGCCCGCGGCATCGGTCGGGCGGGGCGCTGGACTGCCCGGCCCGTCGGCGCGCTGTGGCGAGGAACCGAACGAGCCCGCCGAGCAGCCGGTCGGCGTACCGCCCGCGCCGCGGGCGCGCTGTGGGATGGCGCGCTCGCCGGGATCGGCGGGCTCGCCGCGGCCGTGTGGCAGCGCAGTTGGCGGGCCGGGCTCGCCACCCTGCGCGCAGTGTGGCAGCGCCGCCGACGGAACCGAGCGGCGCGCAGGGCTGCCGTCGGACCCGCCATGACCGGACCGGGGATCGCAACGACGCCGCCCCCGGTCGCCCCCTACGTACGCCGCCCGGCGACCGCCGGCGGATCAGCCTCGACCTACGGAGGACACATGACCGCGACCGGCGGGCACCACTTCCTTGCACCCGCAATGGAAATGGAGCGCATCGCGACCACGTACACGCCCGACAGCATGATGCAGGTCGGCCGCGACCTCGGCGCGCTGCCCGAGGCGCTCGAACACGTCGCGAACTCGATCAAGATCACGACGGCGCGGGCCGACGCCGAGCAGCCGCTCGACCCGAACGTCGTCGAGATCCTGAAGCAGATCTATCTCTTGGAGATGAAGGCGGCGCAGCTCGCGCGCGACCTCGGCCCGGCGTTCAAGAAGCTGCATCAGGTCGACATCGCTCGCCTGCAGAACCCGCGCAAGGGCCGGGCTGGCGAAGCGATGTGGGACGTCCGCGCGAACGCCGACACGAGCCTGTAAGGGGCTGACAGTGCAGATCGATTGGGAGTCGGGGCACGGTCCGTTCACTGCCCCGCTCAGCGCAGCCGGCTCGCTGCTGGCTGCCTCGTACGCGGCGAACGCGGCCGGCGTCTCCCCTTGGTGGGGCGCCGTCGTCGCGGGCGCCGGGTTCGTCGGCTCGCAGATCGCGGGCCGGCGGGCCGGCGTCGACAGGGGCAGCCTCGTACTCAGTGCCGCCGCGTGGGTCGGCGCAGGTGAGTGGTCCTCGTGGGCGCTCAATGTCGGCCCGTGGACGGTCAACTGTCTCGGCTCGCTCGTCGCGGGCGGGGTCGCGCTCGGCGCCGCCATGGCGGGCAACCGTGCGGCCCGTCGCCGGGCGGACGCGCAGCGCGCGGCCGACGCCGCGGCGACCGAGCACGCCCTCGTCATGGGGCGGCACCGGGCGCTCGCCGCCGAGTGGTCGGCGCGGTTCTCGCGCGTGTCCGGGATCGACGGCGTGCAGGTCGTCGGCGTCGAGATGTGGGATCAAGGCGGGTTCACGCTCGAAGGGCGGTTGCCCGAGGGCGGGTACACGTGGCGCGACATACAGCGCTGCGGCGACGGGCTCGCCGGCGACGCCCGGCTGCCGAACGGCTGCTCGGTCGAGATCACCGAGGGCGCCGACCGCGGCTCGTTCCTCGCCAACGTCGAGACCGAGAATCAGATCGCGTCCGGTCCGACCATGTACCCCGACGACTACTCGCCCCGGTCGCTGAACGACGGGCTGCAGCTCGGGTTCCACAAGGACGGCACCGAGGCCGCGCCGTGCATCCGTGAACTGACGGCGATCTTCACCGGGCGCAAGGGCTCGGGTAAGTCGAACCTGATGAACGTGGCCATCGCCGGACAGTTGCGCATGGTCGACGTCCTCGTGTGGGTGATCGACCTCAACGGCGGTTCGCTCGCGCTGCCGTGGCTGCGCGCGTGGCACAAGGCGGGGCGCCCCGGCCGGCCGCCGATCGACTGGGTCGCCGACACCCCCGAGAAGGTGCTCGCCATGGCCGAGGCGCTGCTGCGCATCGCGAAGGCCAGGAAACCGGGGTACGCCGACCTGCAGATCGAGGCGGACGACGACAAGATTCCGGTGAGCCCGGCCGTGCCCGCCATCATCGCGAACGCCGACGAGGTCGCCGAGCTGTACTCGGGCAAGGCGCGCAGGCACCCGATCCTGCGCAAGGCGGGCGACGTGCTGCTGCAGGTCGTCGAACTCGCGCGGGCCGTGGCGTGCAACGTGATCGCCTCGGCGCTGCGGGCGACGCAGGATGTGCTCGAAGAGCCGCAGCTCGTCGTGCAGTCCGGCCTCAAGGTCGCCATGAAGTCGGACGAGCGCGAGATCGCCTATCTGATGGGGTGGGGCGACAAGATCTCGCCGGAAGACATGCCCGTCGCGGGTACCGGTGCGATCAAGGTGCTCGACGACCCGGCCCGCCCGCTGGTCGTGTACCGCATGACGCCGAGCGAGATCGCCCGGATCGTCGTCGCGACCGCCGATTACCGGCCCGACCTCGACGAGCTGTCTCGCCGCGCGGCGGGCGAGGCGTACGAACGCAGGTGGGAGAACACCGACCACCTGTTCTCGGGGAGCGTGCAGGCGGCGCCGGTCGCCGTCCTCGACGAGCCCGCGGTCGAACAGTCCGCGCGCGAGGGATGGACCGACCCAACTGCCGGTTGGGGCGAGCCGGACGAGTCCACACCGGCCGCTGAGGCGGCAGCAGCCGGCGGCGAGGCGCTCGCAGACGCCGATGCCGCCATGCGCCGGATTCACGAGCGGATCGACGACGCGACCGCCCGCGGTAGCGACCTCGACGTCGACGCCGAGGCACGCGCCATCTTCGAGGTGAGCGGGCTCGCGCACACGCCGCCGACCGCCCTCGACGAGGCGCAGCCGGCCGGCGGCGACCCGCGCAAGGCGATCGTGTTCGAGATCGTGCTCAAGGCCGGCCCGGACGGGATCGGACCCGAGGCGATCCGCGACTCGATCGCACGCCTGCACCCCGACGTCGAGGTACCGCACGCCGCCACCATCGGCCGATGGCTCGGCGCCGACCCGCGCGTGCACAAGGCCAGGTACGGCCGGTACGCCGTGCGCCCGGACGGGGGAACCCCCTCATGACCCGCCCCACGCCCGCCCGCCGCCGCACCGCCCGAGCCGTACGCGGGGTCGGCGAGACCGTACGGATCGCCGCCCCAGTCGTGCCGATCGTCGTCGTGCTGCTGCGCCTCGACACCGTCGACGGCCCGCACCTCGACCTGCCGCTGCTGCACCTGGTCGTCGTACTGCTCGCCGGGCTCGGCGTCGACCGGCTCGGTCTGCTGCTGCTCGGCCTCGGCCACCACATCGAGCACCACCGCCCCAACACCGCGAGCTAGGACCCGCCATGCATCCCGAACACCGCGCCGCACAACCGGCGCCCCTCACCCGGACCGTGACCCCGACCGCTGTCGTCCCGGCCACCGAGCAGCAGCTCGCGCCCGTCCCGCCGCCCGGCATGCGCGTGATCGGGTACGTACGGATCGACGGCATGCTGCACCCGCAGTACGGGCCCGAGTACGCGCCCGCCGCCCCCGTTGCACCCCCGGCAACGCCCGTCCTCGACCCGCAGGCGCAGCGCACCGCCGCAAAGGGCGTGTACGCGATCGGGGTCGGCGTCGGCGCGTACTTCGGCATGCGGGCGCTGCAGATCCTCGTCGACAGCCTCGTGCAGTTCCTGATCGCCGCCGCGGTGTGCGGGCTCGTGTGGGCGCTGCCGACCGGCCGCCGGAGCGTCCGCGACGCGCCGACGTACATCATCAACAACCGCGGGTTCTTGTCCGGCTGGAAGTCACGGATCGGCCCGCCGAAGTAGCGCCCGGCCGCCACAGCAGCGCCCCGTATCGCCCCGAGCGGTACGGGGCGCTCGCATGTCCGGGGCCGGGGCGGGCCGTTGACGCGGTTCTGCACGAGAATCGCGTACGAATCGATCGCGAATCGTCGACGAATCGCACGCGAATCGTTCGCCGTTCTCAGACGTCGTCGCAAGTCAACGCGTTCTGTCCCTGGGGGACAGCCGGGGGACTCGCGCGCGCGCGTTCCCCTCCCCTCCCATATATGGGGGGTGGCCGTAGAGAGATCTCCTACAGGTAGTAGCGGGCGAGCGCACGAGCCGATCTCACTCTCAGCACGCCGCCCGAACTTGACTCTGACGATCACCTGTCGCACCCTTGTCGGCAAGTCCGCCATGCCCGGACACCGAGACACCCCGAAGCGCCCCGCCCCCCGCGGGGCGTTTCGCATTTCCCCGAACTCCGCGCGGGGCGGAGACGATACGAACTCTGGCGGGTTTGCTGCCCGCCCCGCGCGGCGCCACGCTGGCCACATCCGCAGCCACACAGGCACCATGGACCCTCACCTAGAACCACGAGGGGGGCCCGTGTTCGGCAGTAAGAAGACCGACGAGGAAAAGGCCGCAGCGCGTCGACAGCGGCAGATCACCCAAGCCGCAGCGTCCGCCGGCATCACGGTCATGGGGGGCAAGTTCCGCGCCCCCAATCAGGACCCGATAGCGATCGACGGCGCCCGTATGACCATCGAGCGAGGCGAGGACGCAGGGAAGCGGGTCACCGCGACCCGAGTTCTGCTGACCGGCGTGTTCGCGCTGCTGCTGAAGAAGGATCAGACGCAGTTGTTCATCACCGTCGAGAACGGCGAGCAAGTGATGATGATCCCGGTCCCGGCGAAGAAGGAAGCTGCCGCGCGCGTGCTGGCCACCATGGTCAACGGCGAGGCGACCGGCGTGAACTGACCCGTGGAAAGGATCCCGTCCCATGCGCATACGCCTGTCGGACGGGACCCACGAGGTCGAGATCAAGTCCAAGGGCTACAGCCGGCGCAAACTCGACGACGCCGAGAACGCTGCGCTGCGGCTGCTCGACGCACTACGTGCCGAGCAGCCGACGCAGCCCGGCACGACGTTCGGGTTCGCCCCCGACGTCGTACTCGACAGCAGCACCGAGCGAGCCGAACCGTACGTCGACGACCGCGACCAGGACGACGAGGACGACGACGCATGAGCGGCGGATGGGCCGGCAGCAACCGGCGGGCCGAGCTGCCGCCCGACTGGTACACGCACATACGCCCGTTCGTCCTCGCCCGAGACGAGTACCGGTGCCGCAACCGGATCGACGGCGTCGTGTGCGGGCGTACGGCGAATCAGGTCGACCACATCGGCGACCGTCACGACCACCGCCCCGAGATGCTGCAGGCGCTGTGCGCCGAGTGCCACGCTGCCAAGAGCAGCCGACAGGGCAACGACGCCCGGTGGACCGTACGCATGACCCGCCCCCCGGAGCGACACCCCGGTCTGCTCTGATCCCCCCCGGTGTACACGCACCCCCCCCGGCATTCCCCGGCGGCAGACGACCGGGCGCCACGGCAGCCGGCCCATGACGGCAGACGCACGGCAGTACAGCCGAGGCACTACTGCCGAGCAGCACTCAGGCTCATGCCTCGTCGGGATCAGGCAGCACCGACTCGCGCAGGCGGGCAGCGAGATCGACGTCGCCTCGCGCTTCCAACTCGGCGGCGATCGCGACCGCACCACGCAGCGCAGCCTCGGCACGCTCGGCCCGAGCAGCCTCACGAGTCGCCATGCGAAGCGCGACGTCACGCTCGCGACGCAGCTCGACTAGCTCAGGATCGCGTACGAACATGCCTCGGCCCATGAGTACGTTGACCGCACCATCGGCGCGCAGCTCGGCCAGACCTTGACGAACCGTCGGACGGGTCACACCGAACTCGGCGGCGAGGCTGCTCTCGGACGGCAGCGCACTGCCGGGCGGGTACGTACCGTCGTCGATCCGGGCTCGCAGCGCGTCGGCGATCTGCCGGTACTTCGGAGTCTGGCCAGTCATGGCCGACAGCATCCCATGCAGTCCGGATCATCATCCGAGCAGTTCCGAGGCTCTGTACGGCGATTTGAGCGACGATCTCGGACCCTGGGGGGTGACTCCCCTCCCCGCCCCGTCTGGGGCTCGGGAGGTGCTGCGGCTGAACTTCTGTACGGGTCTGGGGAAAACGACCGCGCTGCGGGGCGCGGGCGGCTCGCTGGCGGGCGAGCAGGGATGCGGCAGGCTGATTTGATGGCGCGCGGTTGAGGGGCCGCAGATCGCCTCTCAGCCTGCCGCACTCCCGATGCGAACCTGATACATGCAGGTCAGAGCGCTAAAAGCGTACGCGGCTGTAGACTGGGCACATGACGACGAGCCGCTGCTGCGAGCACTGCGACGGGCCGATGCCGATCACGGCTCGGCGGCACGCGCGGTTCTGCAAGTCGGCCTGCCGCGCCGCCGCGCACCGTGCGGCCCGCACGATCCCGGCCGAGCTGACCAGCCGGCCGCGGTGGGTGCGCCGCACCTCGCGGAAGGTTCCGGTCACGGTCGGCGGCGCGGTGGCGAGCAGCACCGACCCCGCGTCCTGGTCGAGCTACCGGGACGCCGCCCGCTCGACGGCGGGCGCCGGGCTCGGGTTCGTCCTCGACGGCGACGGCGTCGTCTGCCTCGACCTCGATCACTGCGTCGACGACGAGGGCACGGTCGCCGGTTGGGCGCGCAACGTCCTCGACGCTGCCGACGGCACATGGGTCGAGGTGTCCGCGAGCGGCGACGGGCTGCACGTCTGGGGGTACGGCGAGCTGCCGCACGGCAGGCGCATCACGGTCGGCGGCGGCTCGGTCGAGCTGTACGGCGACGGCCGGTACATCGCGGTCACGGGGCGGACGTTCGACGGCACGCCGCGGCGCCTCGGCGACCTGCAGCACGTAATCGACTCGCTGCTGTAGCGCCCCGACACGGGTGTGCTGCGGCGCACCCGACACGGGGAGGTACAGCAATGGGCGGCATGGGACCGGCGCCAAAGCCCGAGGGCAGGAAGGCGCGACGGAACAAGGACGCGATCCCGCAGACCGTGCTCAGGTGGGAGCGGGCCGAGGCGCCCGAGCTGCCCGACGTCGAGGTCGAGAAAGACGGTCAACTCGTCGAGTTCGTGTGGCCTGCGCGCACGCGCGTGTGGTGGCAGATGTGGATCGACTCGCCGCAGGCCGAGCACTTCGGGTCGTCCGACTGGCAGTACCTACTCGACACCGCCCTGATTCACGCCCGGCTGTGGCGCGGCGATCTGACGGCCGCGGGCGAACTGCGGCTGCGCGTCGCGGCGTTCGGGGCGACCCCGGCGGACCGGGCCCGGCTGCGCATGGTGTTCGCCGAGGCGGACGGCGCCGACCAGGGGCGCGGCAGCTCGGGCGTACCGCCGGCTCGCGAGCTGTACGGGAACCTGCGGCCGATCAACGGCGGGAAGTCCGCCGAGGGCGGCAGCGCGTAGCTAGGGGGCGTCATGCCGTGGCGCGGCCCGGAGTACGAGGGCGAGTTCCCAACGCTCGGTTGGTACGTCATTGACTGGATGATCGGGAATCTCGCGCAGCCCGGCCGTGACGACGGGGCACCATACATCCCGACCAAGGAACAGGCCGAGTTCCTGCTGCGGTACTACGAGCTGCACCCGGTGACCGGCAAGCGGGTCATTCACCGGGCGCTGCTCAGCCGGCCGCGTGGGTGGGGGAAGAGTCCGTTCGTCGGGGCGATCGCGCTCGCCGAAGCGTGCGCCGACGTCGTGCCGGACGGGTTCGACTCGTACGGCGAGCCGGTCGGCCGGCCGTGGCACTCGGTCCGTACGCCGCTCGTGCGTATCGCGGCCGTGACCGAGCAGCAGACCGACAACACGTGGATCCCGTTGTTGGAGATGGCGCGCGGCCGGTCACTGTCGACCGACTACGGGCTCGACGTCCTCGACACCGTGATCTACCTGCCGCGCGGCGAGGTGTCGCCGATCACCTCGTCGGCGACGAGCACCAAGGGCGACCCGGCCTGTTTCGCGAGCCTCGACCAGACCGAGGAATGGACGGCGACGAACGGCGGCGTCCGGCTCGCGAAGGTGATGCGGTTCAACGCCGCCAAGCTCGGCGGCAGCCTGATCGAGACGCCGAACGCGTACACGCCCGGCGTAGGCAGCGTGGCCGAGCAGTCGGCATCGGACTATCAGGCGATCATCGACGGCCGGTCGCGGGCGCGAGGCATCCTCGCCGACCACCGCGAGGCGCCGCCCGACACCGACATGACCGACGAGCAGTCGCTCGTCGCCGGCCTGCGGTACGCCTACGGCGACAGCAGCGATCACCCCGACGGGTGCGTGCTGCACGATCCGCCGTGCGCGCCCGGCTGGTCGCCGATCGAGCGGCTCACGAGCGAGTTCTACGACACGTCGAACGAGCCGCAGGATCTTCGGTCCGACTTGCTGAACCAGATCACGCACGCGGCCGACGCGTGGCTCACCGAGCCCGAGGTGCGGGCGTCGTCCGACCTCGGCCGCGTGGTGCAGCCGGGCGACCGGATCGTGCTCGGGTTCGACGGCTCGCGGAAGCGGGCGCGCGGGGTGACCGATGCGACGGCACTGATCGGCTGCAGGCTCAGCGACGGGCACCTGTTCACGATCGGCGTGTGGGAGCAGCCCGAGCGCCCGCAGCTCGGGCCGGACGGCAAGCCGATCGAGTGGCAGGTGCCGGTCGTCGAGGTGCTCGCGACGATCGTCGAGGCGTTCGCGACGTACGACGTCGTCGGGTTCTACGCCGACCCCGCCAAGTGGGAATCGCACGTTGCGGACTGGGAAGCGGCGTACGGGTCGCGGTTGAAGGTGCAGGCGACCCGGCAGCACCCGATCGAGTGGTGGATGACCGGCGGCCGGTCCGTGCTGATCGTGCGGGCGCTGGAGAAGTTCCACACCGCCTTGACCGAGGGCGAGTTGACGCACGACGGCTCGTCGGCGCTCGTGCGGCACCTGTGCAACGCCCGCCGCCGACCCGGCCGTTCGGGTCTGCAGATCGGCAAGGCGCACCCCGACAGCCCGAAGAAGATCGACGCGGCGGTCGCCTCCGTGCTCGCGTGGCAGTGCCGCCTCGACGCGATCGCGAAGGGCATCGCGGTCGAGGACGAGCCGATGTTCGGCGGGACGTTCTGACAGAGAGGGGGCGACCGTGCTCGACGAGACACCTGATCTCGACAATCCCGACTACATGCTGCTGCGCCTCGGGCGCAAGATGCGCAAGCGCGTGAGCGTCCACGAGGGGTGGTGGCTGTACTACCGCGGTCGGCCGCCGCTGCCCGAGCTGCCCCGGAACGCCGAGGCTGCCTTTATCGACTTCCAGCGCAAGGCGCGCACGAACTTCTGCGGACTGATCGCCAACGCCACGGTGCACCGGCTGCTCGCCCTCGGCGTCACCGGGCCCGACGGCAAGCCGGACGATCAGGCGTCGCGGTGGTGGCAGGCGAACCGGCTGGACTCGCGGCAGAAACTCGTGTGGCGCTCCGGGATGGCGCAGTCGGTCGGGTACATGCTCGTCGGCCCGCACCCGACTCGCGTCGAGGACAACAAGCGGCCGAGCCCCCTGATCACGCCCGAGCACCCGAGCGAGTGCATCGTCGAGTACGACCCCGAGACCGGCGAGCCGCTCGTCGGGCTCAAGGCGTACGCGAACGACATCGACGGGTACGGGTACGCGCGGGTGTACTACGACGACCGCTCGTTCCCCTACCGGACGGCCGAGCGCTGCGGGCGCCGCCTGCCGTGGGGGCCGGCCTCGTGGGTGTACGTCGGCGACCAGGACGACGGCGAGCTGCACGACCTCGGCCGCATGCCGTTGGTCGAGTTCGCGCGGATGCCCGACCTCGGCGAGGAGCCCGAGCCCGAGTTCGCGTGCGTGCTGGACACGCAGGATCGCGTCAACATGGGTGTGCTCAACCGCATGGCCGCGAGCCGGTACAGCGGGTTCCGGCAGAAGTGGGTGCGCGGGCACAAGTTCGCTCGCAAGGTCGATCAGGCGACCGGTATCAAGGTCGTCGAGCAGCCGTTCGTGCCCGGCCCGAACACGGTGTGGGTGAGCGAGGGCGAGCAGGCGCAGTTCGGGCAGCTCGACGCGACCGACTTGAGCGGGTTCCTGAAAGAGCACGAGTCCGACGTGCGCGACATGCTGATCATGTCGCAGACCCCCGCGTACTACTACGCGAGCGACCTGATCAACATCTCGGCCGACACCGTCGCCGCCCTCGACCTCATGCACGTCGCGAAGTGCCGCGAGCACATCGCATCGTTCGGCGAGGGGCTCGAAGATGTGATGAGCCTCGCCGCGGCGCAGGCCGGCGTGCCCGAGGACTACACCGAGGCAACGGTGCGTTGGGCGAACCCGCAGTACCTCAGCCCGGCAGTGCAGGCGGACGCCGCGACCAAGCTCGCGAGCATCGGGTACCCGCTCGACGTCATCGCCGAGGATCTCGGCGAGTCGCCGCAGCGCGTGCGCCGGATCACCGCGAGCGCCGCGGCGGCGAAGCTGCTCGCCGCCTCGCTGCTGCCGGCCAACACGGCGCCGACCGCGGGCAACGTCGACGACCAGGGGGCGACCGGTGGGTGAGGCGCTGCAGGCGGCGCTCACCGAGCGGTACGACGCCCTGTCGACGTCGCTGCGCGCCCGCGTGATCTCGTTCGCCCTCGACGCGTTCGACAGCCTCGACGGCTACCGCGACGCCGACGCCGCGGCGTTCGTCGAGCAGGTGCTGCCGACCGTGCTCGCGGCGCAGGCGCAGATGGGGCAGATCACCGACGCGTACCTGTCCGCGATGCTCGCCGACATGCTCGGCACCTCGACGGCGGCGGCGGGCGTCGAGCTGCCCGAGGCGCTGCGCGGTGTCGATCCGGCCGAGGTGTACACGCGCCCGTTCGTGACCACGTGGACAGCGCTCGGCAAGGGCAAGGCGTACGCGCAGGCGGTCAACGAGGGCCGTACGCGGCTGCTCAGCATCACCGAGACCGACCTGCAGCTCGCCCGCACGCACGCCGCGCAGCAGTCCATGCAGCGGGGCGGGGCGCGGTTCTTCCGGCGCCGGTTGACCGGCTCGAAGAACTGCGCGTTGTGCGTGCTGGCCAGTACACAGCGGTACCGGGTCGAGAACCTGATGCCGATTCACCCCGGCTGCGACTGCAAGGTCGAGCCGCTCGCCGGCAGCAAGGATCCGGGGCACGTGCTCGACGAGGCGACGCTGCGCGAGGCGCACGCCGCCGTCGCGAAGGGTGTCGGGCAGTCCGACGCGGGCGGTCGCGCCCCCGATTACCGCGACGTCATCATCACGCGCGAGCACGGCGAGTACGGCCCGCTGCTCGCCGTGAAGCGTCACGAGTTCACCGGTCCCGACGACATCCCGTCGTGACCGGAGCGCCGACACGGCGCACCCCATGCTCACCCCAACCCGACACGGGAGACACCACCATGCGCACGCGCACTCTGCCCTCACTGCCCGGTATCGAGTCGGCGGCCGGTTGGTCGCACCCGTACCCGACCTCGCCGTTCTCGCCCGTGTTCTACGCGGACGGGGGCGACGGCGGAGGGGACGACGGCGACGACGGCAACGACGACGGCGACCAGGACGACGACGGCGACGGGTCCGGCAAGGACGACGGCGACGGTACCGACTGGAAGGCCGAGGCCGAGAAGTGGAAGGCCAGTAGCCGGAAGCACGAGGGCCGTGCGAAGGAGAACGCGGGCGCCGCGAAGGAACTCGCGAAGATCAAGCGCGAAGGGATGCCCGAGCAGGAACGGGCCGTTTCCGAGGCGGTCGCGAAGGCGCTCGCCGAGAGCAACGCGAAGAACGGCGCGAAGCTCGCCCGGCAGGCGTTCCTCGCCGCCGCGAAGGGCGTGATCCCGAACGCGGGCGAGGTCGCCGACGACGTGAACCTGCACAGGTACGTCGACGACGACGGCGAGGTCGACGAGGACGGTCTCGCCGAACTCGTCAAGCGGCTCGCGCCGAAGAAGTCCGACAAGGACGAGAACGACGAGGACGACGACCGCGAGGGCGGGCGCGACACGCGCCGTCGCCGCCGCGGCGGCGGATTCGACCAGGGCACCCGGCGGGGCGGCCGTGGCGGGGGCAAGGGCGGCGGTGTCGCAGCCGGCGCCGACCTGTACCGCGAGCTGCTCGGCAAGGGCACCGACAAGAGCTGACCACACCGGAGGAACCATGATTCTCGCTCAGACGAGTGAGTCGTTCGGGTCCGACGATCAGTCGTGGCTCGGGTCCGCGCACGGCACGGACGCGACCGAGACGATCTCGCTCGACACCAGCCTGTTCACGGCAGGCACCCACTACCCCGACGGGTATTTCAAGTCGGGCATTCCGCTCGGCGCCATCACCGCGACGCCCGGCAAGTTCGGGCCGTACGACAACGCGGCGACCGACGGCCGGCAGACCCTCGTCGGGTTCCTGTACGCGGCGGTCAAGGCGCCGTCCGTCAACACGATCGACCCGTCGGCCGCGATGCTCACGCACGGCAAGGTGCGCGAGTCGCGCCTGCCGCTGGGCGCCGTCGACGCCGCGGGTCACACCGACGTCGCCGGCACGATCCGGTTCGTCTGAGAGGGGATGATCTGAGATGAGCTGGACTCTCGACACAGAGTTCATCGAGCCGACCGAACTCACCGGCCTGATTCGGGCCGCGCTCGCCGACCTGCAGGTGAACCGCTTCACGCTGTCGCGGTGGCTGCCGAACGTCGAGGTCGACGACATCGCGTACGAGTACACCAAGGGCGGCGGCGGGCTCGCCGAGACCGCCTCGTTCCGCTCGTGGGATGCCGAGTCCAAGATCGGCCGCCGCGAGGGGATCGGCAAGGTCATGGGCGAGCTGCCCCCGATCTCCGAAAAGATCCCGCTGAACGAGTACGACAGGCTGCGGCTGCGGAAGCTCGACACCAACGACGATCGCGTGCTCGCGCTGATCGCCCGCGACGCGCAGCGCATCGCCCGCAACATCGGGGCGCGGTTCGAGGTCGTGCGCGGGCAGACGCTCGTCAACGCGCAGGCGCCCGTGACCGAGCTGCAGCAGACCGTCGACTTCGGCCGCACGGCCGCGCACTCGGTCGTCGCTGCCACGCTGTGGACCGACCACACCAACGCGACGCCGCTCACCGACATGCGGTCGTGGGTGAACACCTACGAGGACACGAACGGCGAGACGCCGGCCGTCACCCTCGCCCCGAACGCCGTCGTGCAGCACTTCGCGATGTGCCAGCAGGTCATCAGGCAGGTGTACCCGCTCGCCCCGTCCGGCACGGCGCCGATGCTGAACACGGATCAGGTGAACTCGGTTCTGCGGTCGCTCAACCTGCCGCCGTTCGAGATCTACGACGCGCGCGTCAAGGTCGACGGCGTCTCGACCCGCATCACCCCGTCGGACTCGATCGCGCTGCTGCCCGAGCCCGGCCCGACGACCGCGTCGCAGCCGACCGACCTCGGCGCGACGCTGCTCGGCACGACCGCCGAGGCGCTCGAATCCGAGTACGCGCTCGTCGCGAGCGAGCAGCCCGGCATCGTCGCGGCGACATACAAGAGCAAGGACCCGATCCGGCTGTGGACGCACGCCGCGGCGGTCGGTCTGCCGGTTCTGCGCGAGCCGAACCTGACGTTCAAGGCCAAGGTGATCTGATGACGCGCCGACTGATCGCGTACGTGCACGTCGACGGCGTCGCGTACGGGCCCGACAGCAAGGTGCCGCCGGCGGTGGCGAAACGGATCGGCGACCACGCGTGGACGGATGCCGATTCCGCGGCCGAGGTGCCCACGCCCACGGGCGCGGGCGGCGGTTCCGAGGACGTGGCGCCGCCTCGCTCGGGTCGCGGCTCGGGCGTCGACGCGTGGCGGGCGTTCGCCGAGCAGCACGAGGTCGAGGTCGCCGCCGACGCGAGTCGCGAGGACATCATCGCGGCGTGCGAGGCGGCCGAACTCGTCGAGCCCGAGCAGCGGAAGGAGTAGGGCGGTGGCGGCGTTCGCTACGGTCGACGACTACACGGCGCGCGCCGCCGTCACCCTCGCCGAGGGCAGCCCGAAGCGGGCGCAGATCGAGGCGTACCTCGACGACGCGACCGCGCTCATGCGGCGGCACATCCCGGCCGGGTACGAGCCGGACCCGGCGACGCTCAAGGCGATCGCCGTAGCGGTCGTGCGCCGGGTCACGGCCAACCCCGGCGGGTACCGGCAGCGCACGATCGGCCAGTATTCCGAGACGCTCGGCGAGGACGGCGGGCTGTACCTCACCGACGACGAGAAAGCGCAGCTCGCGCCCGAGGACGTCACCGACCCGGATGCCGACGCCGCGTACACGATCGGCGTCCGCGACGAGGGGCTGCCGGGATGGCGGCGGGATCCGTACCCCTGCCACCCGCACGACCCGGCGGCCGGGCTGTGGGCCGGCGGTGCGTGGTGATCCCCGACGACGTGCTGCCGCACCTCGTCGACGTCGAGCACCCCGGCACGAAGCGGGACCGGTACGGAAACGACGTCGACGACTGGTCGGCGTCGACGCACACCGAGGTCGCCTCGTGGCTGCAGCAGAGCACGGGCGCCGAGGACAACGACCAGCGGGCGGCGCAGATCGGCGAATGGCTCATGGTCTGCAACCCGGTCGACACCGCCGGGCAGCCGCTCACGGTGTACGGCAGCGACCGCGTGCACTGGCAGGGGATCGACTTCGAGGTGATCGGCCCGCCCGGACCGGCGTACACCCCGGCCGAGCTGCACCACTACGAGATCAGGCTCAAGACGGTCGAGGGGTGATCACATGGGCCGGACGAGGTTCGTCCCCAACCGGCGCGGCATCGCGACCTTCCTGCGCACGCCGGAGACGCGGGCGCTGATCGACCGCAAGGTGCGGGCGATTGAGGCGGACGCGAGCGCGACGGCGCGGGCCGACGGGGCGGGCGGGCAGTTCCGGGTCGACGTCGAGACCGGCGATCACCGCGTGCGCGGCGCCGTCATCGGCGACTACTCGACCAACGACCCCGAGGTGTCGCGGCGGGCGCTGCTGCGCGCCCTCGACGCCGCGCGGGCGGTCGAGTGATGGCGGCGCCGGTCGAGTTCCCCGACGCCGTCGACGTCGTGCGCACGTACCTGCAGGCGGCGCTCGACGCCGCCGGGCTCGGCGTCCGGGTCATCACCCGCGTGCCGTCCGCGCGCCCGCCCTCGTTCGTACGGATCGAGCGCGTCGGCGGTAGCCGGCTCGACCGGATCACGGACCGGCCGCGGCTCGACTTCGAGTGCTGGGGGCCGGACGAGGGCGCCGTCGCCGACCTCGTCAAGGTCGTGCGGGCGCTCGTGTTCGCGATCCCAGGGTGGCGAGGTGTGGCCGCGTACGACGTCGTCGACGTCGGCGGGCCGAACAGCTCGCCCGACCCGGAAAGCGGGCAGGAACGCGCCTCGTTCGCCGTCGAGGTGTCCCTGCGCGGCAAGGCGCTCGCCGCCCCCTGATCGGCTCACCCGCCACCCTGACCACTCGCCCCCGAGCCGCTCGCGGCCGGGGGTTTCCCATGGAGGGACACAGCATGACCACACCGACCCCGGTGTCGCTGGAAACCGGCCTGCACACCGAGTACATCCGCAAGCAGCTCGTACAGGCGATCTTCGCGGCCGACATCTCGACGGCCGCGATCACGAACCCGTTCGACACCGACGGCGACCTCGTCACGATCCCGGCCGGGTACGTGCCGATCGGCTACACCACCGACGACGGCGTCTCGTTCCCGAGCGACGTGTCGATGTCCGACGTCACCTCGTCGCAGTCCTCCGAGCCGACCCGCAGCGACGTCGAGTCCGACGTGCTCACCGTGACGTTCTCGCCGCAGGAGACGAACGCCGCGACGGTCGCCCTGTACGAGGGGCTGCCCCTGTCCGGCGCGGGCGCGCTGCCCGCCCTTGGTACCGCGTGGACGTGGGACCGGGCCAAGACACCGCGGAACCCCTTCCGCCGGCTGCTGTTCATCGGACTGGACTACGGCGACGACGGCGGAGAGATCTACGTCGTCAAGTTCATGCCGCGGGCTCGGCTCACGGACAAGGACGACGAGACGTGGTCGCGGTCGGACCCGACGACCCGGCCCGTCACCCTCACGGCGTATCGAGACAGTGCGGTCGGAACCTCGTGCCGCAACTGGATCGACGGCCCCGGCTGGCGGGCGCTCGCCCCGTCCGGCGGCTGACGCCCCCTGAACGGGCGAGGGACGGCGGTTCTGGGTGAGCCCCGACCGTCCCTCGCCCTCGAACGCTCACCCGCAGCTCACCCGAGAGAGAGGCACCACCATGAGCAAGCCCAACGGCAAGCGGTACCGGCTGGAGACCGTACGGCGGTCGTACGCCGAGGCGGTCGGCGGCGAGCGCGTCGAGTTCGAGGTCGGTCCCGAGGACGACCCGACCGTGTTCTCGTTCCCGCATCCGATCTTCACGCCCGACGACATGCAGCAGGACCTCAACGAGGCGAAGGGCGACGAGGCCGGCGCGCGCATTCTGCTCGGCGACCGGTACGACGAGTTCGTCGCGGCCGGCGGCGACGTCAACTCGGTCATGCTGCTGTACGTCGGCATTCGCAACGAGGCGCAGGACAAGGTGCAGAAGGTGCGCCCTACGAGGGGGTAGCCCCCGACGGCGACGACGTCGTCGAGGTCTACACGTACACCGCCGTCGACGTCCTCGGCGAACACCCCGAGGCCGTCGAGGCGGACCTGATCCGGTACTACGGCAGCAGCGTCGGCGCGGGCGGGCCGCTCGCCGCCTACTGGCGGGGCGAGATCACGCTGCGGCTGCTGCGCGTCCTGGTCGAGGGGTTGCCTCCCGACAGTGCCACCGCCCGCGCCCACAGCGGGCATGCGTGGCAGGCACTCGACTACGCCGCCGCCGACACGCGCGATCTGCTCGCGCTGCTCTTCACGGCGTTCGTGAACGCCAACCGCGACCCGAAGAAACCGGCGATGCCGTGGCCCGAGCCGGGTTGGCGGCCGGGTGATCCGACGCCCGAGGAAACCGCGGCCGAGGCCGAGCGGAACCGGGCAAAGGCGCGGGCCGCGTACGCACATATCACCGCTCAAGTGCTGCCTGAAACGGGGTGATTCGGCATGCCGGTCGAGGTCGGCGTCGGGTACGTGTCCGTCGTGCCCGAGGCGCGCGGGTTCGGCCGGCTGCTCAATCAGCAGATCAGCGGCGAGTCGGCGCGCGTGGGCACGTCGGCGGGCCAGGACGCCGGCGAGGGGTTCCTCGGCGGGCTCGGCGGCAAGCTGAAAGCGGGCGTGGCCGGCGTCGCGGTCGCGGGTGGCGCCCTGTTCGCGGCCGGGTTCGCCGAGGCGGTCGAGCAGGACAAGGCCACGGCCAAGCTGGGCGCGTCGCTCGGGCTCAGTGAGAAGGACACCGCTCGCGCCGGGAAGATCGCGGGCAGGGTCTACGCGTCCGGGTACGGCGAGTCGATCGACCAGGTCGACGAGTCGCTCAAGAACCTGCAGCGCAACGGCGTCGCCGCACTCAGCGCCCCCCGGAAGCAGCTCGTCGGGCTCAGCAAGGACGCGTTGGCGCTCGCGGACGTGTTCGACGCCGACGTCGCCGACTCGACCAAGGCAGTCGGCAAGCTGATGAGCACGGGCCTCGTCAAGAACGCCAAGGCAGGGTTCGATCTGCTGACGGCCGGGTTCCAGTCGGGCGCCGACCAGGCGGGCGACCTGATCGACACGGTCAATGAGTATTCGACGCAGTGGCGCAAGGCGGGTATCTCGGGCGCGACCGCGATCGGTCTGATCAACCAGGGGCTCAAGAACGGCGCCCGCGACGGCGACCTCGTCGCCGACTCGATCAAGGAATTCTCGATCCGGGCGGTCGACGGGTCGACGACGACCGCCGCCGGGTTCAAGATGCTGGGGCTGTCCGCCGACGACATGGCGAGCAAGTTCGCCAAGGGCGGGAAGTCCGCGAACGGTGTCCTGCAGCTCACCCTCGACCGGCTGCGCGGGATCAAAGACCCGGTCAAGCAGGCGCAGGCGGCGACCAGCCTGTTCGGTACCCAAGCCGAGGATCTCGGACGGGCGCTTTACTCGTTGGACCCGAGCACGGCTGCCGCCGGCCTCGGCAAGGTCGGCGGCGCCGCGGGCCGCATGGGCAAGCAGCTCCACAACACCGCCGCGAACGACGTCGAGGTGTTCAAGCGGCAGGCGCTGCAGGGGCTCGCCAACTTCGCGAGCAAGTACGCGTTGCCCGCGCTGCGCGACACCGGCAAGTTCCTGATCACGTACGTGCTGCCGCCGACGAGGACGGTCGGCGGCGCCCTGGTCGACTACCTCGTGCCCGCCGCGAAGAGCGTCGGCTCGGCGTTCGCCGCAACGGGCGGATGGCTGCGGAAGTACGGGGCATGGCTCATCCCGGTCGGCGTCGCGGTGGTCGGTCTGACCGCGGTTCTGTCGGCGCAGGCGATCGCGACCGGGATCACCGCGGGCGTGTTCTCGGTCTACCGGGGCGCGATCCTGCTGTGGTCGAGCGTGACCCGGATCGCGACCGGCGTGCAGGCCGTGTTCAACGCGGTCATGTCGGCGAACCCGGTCGGGTTGATCATCGTCGGCATACTCGCGCTCGCTGCCGCGGTGGTCGTCGCTTACAAGAAGAGCGACACGTTCCGCGGCATCGTGCAGGCGACTTGGGCCGGCATCAAAGTCGGGTGGGATTACCTGTGGGGCGCCCTGCAGGTCGGGTTCGCCTACTTCATGACCGGTCTGCGGGCGATCGGCACGGCCGCCTCGTGGCTGTGGTCGAACGTGCTGTCGCCCGTGTTCTCGGCGATCGCCCTCGGCGCGAAGATCCTGTTTACGGTCGTCGCGGTCGCCGTGATCGGGCCGTGGGTGCTCGCGTTCAAGGTGCTTGGCGCGGTCGGCGGGTGGCTGTGGACCAACGCCCTACAGCCCGCGTTCAACGGCATCGCGGCCGGGGCGATGTGGCTGTGGAACAACGCACTGGAACCCGCGTTCCACGGGGCCGCGACGGTCATCG
Source organism: Streptomyces sp. NPDC056160 (assembly GCF_042268205.1). Classification (NCBI taxonomy): domain Bacteria; kingdom Bacillati; phylum Actinomycetota; class Actinomycetes; order Kitasatosporales; family Streptomycetaceae; genus Streptomyces; species Streptomyces sp. NPDC056160. Next base: position 39,893 of record NZ_JBHJUW010000011.1, on the reverse strand, counting down.
GCTGGTTCTGGTCCGGCGCCAAGGTCGTGTTCGGGTACTTCGAGGCCGGCGCACGGGGCGTCGGGGCGGTCGGGGTGTGGCTGTACCGCAACGCGCTGCAGCCCGCGTTCAGCGGCATCGTGACCGTGGCCGGTTGGTTCTGGACCGGCACGAAGGTCGTGTTCGGGTACTTCACGGCCGGCGTGCACGCGCTCGGCGCAGCCGGCTCGTGGCTGTACCGCTCCGCGATCAAGCCAGCGTTCGACGGGATCGGCTCGGCCGCCTCGTGGCTGTGGTCCAAGGGGCTCAAGCCTGCGTTCGACGCTGGAAAGAGCGCGGTCGGGCTGTTCGCGGGTGCGTTCGACACGGCGCAGAAGGGCATCGGCAAGGCGTTCGACAAGGTGCGCGACGCCACGCGCAAGCCCGTCGCGTTCGTGGTGAACACGGTGTACACGAACGGGATCAAAAAGGTCTGGGACGGCGTGGCCGGGTTCGTTGGACTCGGCAAGCTGCCCGCGGCCAAGTTCGCCGGGGGTGGCCGCACGCGTGGCGGCACGCCCGGCAAGGACTCGATCCCGGCGCTGATGATGGCCGACGAGTTCGTCGTGAAGCGCGACAGCGCTCGTAAGGTCGGGTTCGGGACGCTGGACTACATCAACCGGACCGGCGAGTTGCCGGCCGCGCCGGTGCAGCGGTTCGCCGGCGGCGGCGTCGTGGGCGACGTCGCGGGGTGGCTCGGCGACAAGGCGAAGTCGATCGGCGGCGCCGTGATGGACGGCGTCGACTTCCTGTCCAACCCCGGCAAGCTGTGGGACAAGGCGACCGGGTTCGTCCGCGACAAGATCGCGTCGATCGGGCAGAGCCCGGTCGCGCAGATGGTCGGCAAGGTGCCGATCAAGATGCTGTCGAGCCTGAAAGACAAGGTCGTCAACGCGGCCAAGAGCGCGTTCGGCGGCGGCGACGTCGGCGGGTCCGGGGTCACCCGGTGGTCGTCGGTCGTGCTGCAGGCGCTCAAGCTCGTCGGGCAGCCGGCGACGCTGCTGCCGACCGTGCTGCGCCGGATGAACCAGGAGTCGGGCGGCGACCCCAAGGCGATCAACAATTGGGACGTCAACGCCAAGAACGGCGACCCGAGTCGCGGGCTCATGCAGGTGATCGGGTCGACGTTCAACGCGTACGCGGGCAAGCTCGCGTCGCGCGGCATCTACGACCCGCTCGCGAACATCTACGCGAGCATGCGGTACGCGCTCGCGAGGTACGGCTCGCTCGCCTCGGCGTACAACCGGGCCGGCGGATACGCCTCGGGCGGTCGCCCGAAGGCTGGCGAACTGGCGTGGGTGGGCGAGGCCGGTCCCGAACTCGTGAGGTTCCGGGGCGGCGAGACCGTGTACGACCACCGCACCTCGGTCGGGATGCTGGCCGGGCTCGGCGTGCGCGGGTTCGCAAAGGGCACGACCTCGGCAGCCGCGAAGGCTCGCAAGGAAGTGCCCGGCGATCTGTCCTCGTTCACCAAGAGCCTGACCGGCTCGGCGAGCGACATCGCCGCGGCGGCGAAGGGGCTCGCCGCCGACCTGCGGGCGACGGGCAAGACCGGCCGATCGCTGGCCACTCAGGCGCTCGCGACGTCGAGCAAACTGCAGTCGCTCGCGAAGCAGCGCGACGCGGTCGCCTCGAAGATCGCCACGGCGAAGCAGGCGGCGGCCGACCAGAAGGGGACCGCGCAGGATTACCTCGCGCTCACCAACATCAACGGCGGGAAGATCGCCACGGTTGGCGACCTAATCTCAGGCATGGAGACCCGGCAGACGTCCCTCTCCAAGTTCGAATCGCTGATCGCGACGGCGCAGAAGAAGGGTGTTGACCAGTCCGTCATTCAGCAGATGATCGCCGCCGGACCCGACAGCGGGCTCGCGCAGCTCATCGCCGGGGCGTCCGCAGGTGACGTCAAAAAGATCAACTCTCTCGCCAAGAGCGGCGCCAAGCTCAGCACGTCGTACGGAAACTTCATGGCCGACGCGATGTACGACAGCGGCGTCAACGCGGGCAAGGGGTTCTTGGTCGGTCTGCAGTCGCAAGAGAAAGCCCTGCAGAAGCAGATGACGCAGCTCGGCGGCGTCATCGTCGACTCGATCGAGAAGCGGCTCAAGATCCGCTCACCGGCCAAGGAAACCGAGTACGTCGGCCGCATGGTCGGCGCCGGCGTCGTCGTCGGCACCGACAAGTCGCTCAGCGCTGTGCGGGCAGGCGCGAAGCGACTCGGCACCGCGGCGATCCCGCCCGTCATGCCGACCGCCGAGGCGGTGCGCTCGGCCGGGCAGGCGGACGGCGGGCAGTCCGGCCACACGTACAACTTCTATCCGCGCACGCTCGAAATGACCGTGCGCGACCTTGAGGTGCTGCAGCGCAGGCAGGATGCGCTCGCTCGGGTGGGGAGGCCGCGTTAAATGCCCCTGATCACAGCGCCGGTCATCACCCCGCCCGACAGCGGGGGCGGCACCGGTACGCCGGTACCGCTCCCCGAGGTCGGGTACGCCGTCGCCACCTACACCGACCCGACGGGAACGGTCTGGTCGCTCACCGACGAGGACGCGGGTTGGTTCACGCTCGCCGACGGCGTGTCCGGGCTCGGCGCGACGTCGTACTCACTGACGACCGATGCACACCCGCGGGGCGGCGCGCGGCTGCGCTACGCACAGGCGCAGCCGCGGGCGATCGTGTGGCCGCTGTACGTCTACGGCGAGGATCACGTCGAGTTCGTCGGCCGCTGGCGGGCGCTCGCAACGGCGTTCACGCGCACCCTGCGCGAGGGACCCGGATGGCTGGAGATCGCCCGGCCGGACGGCGGGCGGCGCCGGATCGCCGTGTACTACCAAGAGGGGTTCGAGGGGCGCGGCTCGAAGGGGTCCGGGGTCGTCTCGGACTCGGCAGCGATCACGCTGTGGTGCGAGGACCCGTATTGGATCGACCCCGTCGAGGTGTCGGTGCACCGCGAGACCGGCGCACTGACGTCGTTCTTCACTCCTTACCCGACGGTCTCGTCGTCGCAGGTGCTCGGCGCGACCACGCTCCGGAATCCGGGGGATGTGGTCGTGTGGCCGCGATGGACGGTCACCGGCCCGGCGTCACTGATCACGTTCACGAACCAGGGCACGGGCGAGTCGTTCTCGCTCGACCCGACGGCGGTCGGGCACGGCGCGCTGCTCGCCGGGCAGCAGGTCACGATCTCCACCGACCCGCCGACGGTCCGTTACCAGGACGGTTCGAACTGGGTCGGGGCGCTCGACTGGCCGAGCGCCGTTCTGTGGGGGCTGTCCCCCGGCAACAACCCGGTGACGTTCCAGTTGGACGGGTCCGGCCCCGGCAGCGCGGTCGATCTCACGTTCAATCCGCGGTACGAGACCGCCTGATCGGAAGGGGGCGGCGGTCGCGTGGCCGTGCAACTGCTCATCACCGACGAGAACCTCACCGTGCAGGGCGACCCGCTCAGCGGGTGGACGAATCTCGACGTCACGAAGAAGTTCAACGAACCGGGCTCGGGCAGCGTCGACGTGCGCGCACTGCCCGAAGTCATGGCGCAACTGCAGCCGGGGAACCGCCTGGTCGTCATCCGCGACGGCGCCGTATGGCTGGCCGGCCCGATGGAGATACCGACGGATTACTCGTGGTCGGTCACCGACGAGCCGGCGGGCAAGGTCACGATCAGTTTCTCTGACGACCTCGCCACGGTGGCCGGGTACATCACCTGGCCGACCCCGGCGAATGCGTGGACGGCGCAGCTTGCCAACACGTACCGGACCATGACCAGTACCAACGCGGAAACGATCGTCCGTGCCCTGGTCAATGAGAACTGCGGGCCGGGCGCGCGCAGCGACCGCCGGATCCCGCACCTCGTGCTCGACGCCGTCGCGGGCGTCGGCGCCTCGACGACCTTGAGCACGCGGTTCGAGCCGCTGCTCGACGTCTGCAGGCGCATCGCCCTCGATGGCGGAGCGATCGGGTTCCGCACCCGGCAGGCGGCCGGGCAGATCTTGTTCGGCTGCTATCAGCCTCGCGATCTGACGGCGACCGCGCGGTTCAGTACCGGTCTGGGGAACCTCCGCTCGATCCAGTGGAAGCGGTCCGCGCCGACCGTCACGCACGCGCTGATCGCCGGCACCGAGCCTGACATCGGTACGACGGGGCGCACGTACGTGCAGGTCGCCGATACCGCCGCGGCCGGCTCGTGGTGGCGGGTCGAGAAGTACGTCGACGGGTCGGCACAGACCGACACCGACGGCGAACTGACGCAGGCCGGCAGCGGCGAGATCTCGGCCGGCGCCGCCCCGGTCGAACTCGCGACGGTCACCGTCGACACCCCTGATCTCCGGGCCGGCGTCGACTTCGATCTCGGCGACAAAGTCACCGTGGCGCTCCCGTACGGCGTCGAGGTCGCCGACCTCGTGCGCTCGATCCAACTGCAGGCGACGCCGGACTCGGGCGAGTACGTGACGACCCTGGTCGGCTCGCCGGACGCGACCACCGACCCCGCGATGGTCACGGCCATTCGCACGCTCAGCCGCCGACTCGGCCGGCTCGAATCCAGATAGGAGGCGAACGCGTGGCTCAGGACAGTTGGCCGTCACCGGCACACAACGGTCGCGCCGTCACCGACACCGAGTACGAGAAGATCGCCGCGAGGTTCTCCGGTGACGGCGTGTACGGCGCCCCTGCCGACACTGCCGTCGTGGCGGCCGGTATCGGTCTGTCCGTGGACGTCCGATCGGGCGTCTATGCCTCGGTACGCGGGCACGCCTGGACGTCCGGCACGGCGACCGTGAACCTGCCGGTCACCCCGAACACGAGCGGGAAGACGCGTGTCGACCGCGTGGTGCTGCAGCTCGACCGCTCCGTATGGACTGTGCGCGCCGTCATCAACGCCGGTACCCCCGGCGGCAGCGCCCCCGCCCTGACACAGAGCACCGGCGACACCGGTCTGTACGAGATCAGTCTCGCCACGGTGAGCGTGCCGACCGGGGCGACGTCGATCACGGTCGCCCGCAGCGAGCTGTACGTCGGTGTCAGGATCCGGCCGTGCACCTCGACGACGAGGAACCCGAACCCGGCGCCGGGCGAGATGTGTTTCGAGACGGACACCAAGCGCGTGCGGGTGTGGACCGGTAGCAGTTGGACCGGGCTGTTCGACGACTCGGGGCAGGTGGTCGTCAGTGCGACGGCGACCGGGTGGCGGAACAGCGCCGACAGTGTGCTGCAGAAGCGCAACGGTGCCGTGCACCTGCGCATCGGCGGGTTCCAGCGGACCGGCGGCACCCTCGCCGCAGGTACCGAGTCCCGCCTGCCGATCACAATCCCGGCCGCCTACCAGCACCCGAACCGCGATCAGTACGCGATCGCCTACACGACCGGCGTACTGATCAGCCGGGCGATCATCTACTCGGCCGCCTCGGACCGGCCCGGTCAGGTGTGGCTGTCGAACCATCCGGCGATCGACAAAGACGACTACGTGCTGCCGGGCTCCGGTATCAGTTGGGTGGTGGACTGAGCATGGCTCGTCACGAGTTCGGGGCAGGTATCGCCGACTACGTGGTCGCCCCTACCGACGGGCTGTGGGGGGTGGCCGCGAGTGCGGTGGTCACGTTCTGGGATGCCTCGGACGCCGGGAACCAGTACACCGACCTGCAGGACGCGAGCGGCACGCCGATGACATCGGTCAAGGCCGACGAGTTCGGGTTCCTGCCGCGGTTCCTCGGTCCGGACAACATCACCGGCATGTGGGCGGACGCCGGCGGCGGTTCCCGCGCGTGGGTCGAGGCGTACAACCTCACCGCGGGAAGCAGCAGCGGACCCGCCTCGTCCCTGGACTGGTTGAGCGTCCGGGACTTCGGGGCGAAGGGCGACGGCGTCGCGGACGACGCGCCCGCGATTCAGGCAGCGATCGCCGCGGCGAGCACGGCGGGCGGCGGCACCCTGTACGTCCCGGCCGGCCGGTACACCCTGGGTGCCTCGCTCAACTGGGCGAGCAACGTCAACGCGATCGGCGCGGGCGACCGAGTGTCGATCCTGCAGGCGACGAACCAGAACCTTGACCTGATCACCGGTACGGACATCAGCGGTGTCACGCTGCAGGGGCTGCAGTTGTCCGGTCCGGGCCGGGGGTTCGGCAGCGGGGTGCGGTTCACGAGGTTCGCGGCGCCATCGACCGCGAACATCACGCTGCGGGATGTGCTGATTCAGAGCATGGGCGGCGACGGCGTGTTCTGCCACGAGCTGTCGTCGAGCATCCTGCACCGGGTGCGGGTGCGCACCTGCGGGGGCGTCGGGTTCCACCTGCAGGCGCCGCAAGACACCGTCCTCGGCGGCGCGTCGACGTCCCTGATCGGCTGCTCGGCCGAGGGCAACGTCGGGGCCGGTTACTGGCTCGACGGCATGGCGTACACCAGCCTGACCGCCTGCGCCGCCATGGGATCCCCGAGCGGGTTCCGGCTCGATACCTGCACGGGCGTTGCGCTCACCGGCTGTGGCGCCGAGCAGTGCACGACCGGGCTCACGGTGTACGGGGGCAAGGGCGCGACCGTGAACGGGTTCGTGACCAAGGCATCCGACGGCGCGTCCGTGTGGGTCACGAACAGCGCGACCGGTGTCGTCCTGGTCGGCGTCACCGAAGTCTCGCCGGGATCGAACGCGGGCACCTGCCTGCGCACCGACGCGGGCACGATCGCGACCGTCCTCGGGCTGACCGCCGTGAAGGCGAACACGCTGAACGGCACGGTCAACCGGATCGACCCCGGCGACGGCTCGCTCGTCGTGACCGGCAAGACGATCGTGCCGAGCGGTGGCACCGCCGCGCGCATGGGCACGGCCACGCTGGCGGCCGGCACGGTCACCGTGAACACGACGGCGATCGCCGCGGCGAGCGTCGTGCAGCTCACGATTCAGACCCCCGGCGGCACGGTCGGCTCGGTCTACGTCAACACGAGGACGGCGGGCACCTCGTTCGTCATCAAGTCGACCTCGGCAAGCGATACGTCAACGGTCGGTTGGCGCATCCTCGACCCGTCCTAGGGGGTTTTCATGGTCGCCGCGATCGCGCCGCAGACCCTGATCGAACTTGGCCAGCAAGAGGCCGCGATCAAGTACCAAGAGGATTTCTCGGGCGGCACGTGGACGAACCTCAACAAGTACGCCAAGGAAACGCCCGGCATGGCGAGCTACGACGGGCAGTCGTGGTGCGTGATCGGGCTGCTGTGGCTCGCGTACCGCACAGGTGACATCACGATCATGCCGCAGACCCCGGCGTGCGACGTCGCCGTGACGACCTACCAGTCTTGGAACCGGTGGAGTTGGTACCCGGCCGTCGGCGCGCAGGTCATGCTCGGCACCAGCGGGCAGGATCACACCGGGCTCGTCTACCGGTACAGCGACACTCAGATCTGGACGATCGAGTTCAACAGCAACAACACCGGCAGCAGCGAGGGCGACGGCGTGTACCTGCGGACCCGCAACAGGTCCGACGCCAACGTGTACGGCTACGGGTACCCCAAGTACGCCTCTCCGATGGTCACGGCAGATGTCAACTGGCACGACGACGCGAGCCTGATCAAGACCTCGTCGGGCACCGCCGCCGCCTACAGCCCTTATCCCGGACAGGACTGGTTCAAGGTCGGCCGCACGTCCCCGATGGTGCTCGCCGCGGCGAAGCGCCTCGTCACCGTCGGCGCCGGCTCGTACACCCCGACCGCTGACATCGGCTCGGGTGACCTCACCGCGTGGGGCAACTGGCACGTCACGTGCGGCTCGCCGGGCGGCGCGTACGCCGGCTACCCCAACGAAACGATCTGGCGAGCGCTGCAGGTGCCGCACAGCCACTGACCCGGCGGCGCGACCGCCGAACTCCCCACGCCCCGAGCCGACCCGGCCGGGGCGTTTCTCATGCCCGAACAGAAGGGGCTCACCCATGGGTGACACAGCACGGCCGACGCCCGAGCGGCTCGGCGATCAGGAAGAGCAGGCGTCGCACCTCGTGCGCACCGGCAACGGACCGACGGTCGAGCACGAGGCCGAGCTGCTCGCCGAGCAGTTCGGCGCCGCGGACATGGCCGGGTTCCACACCGGCCCCGGTCTGGCCGACGGGCTCGCCGACAAGGCGGCCGACCAGGACGACGAGCCCGAGGCGGCCGTCGGCGAGGGCGACGCCCCGGCCGCGGACACCTCGAAGGGGGGCGAGTCCGCATGAGCGTCGACACGATGATCACGCAAGTGGAACGCTGGATAGGGACCGGCGAGCCGAACGAGATTCAGGCGTGGTACAGGCAGCGCAACGGGTCGGCGTACGCGGGCAACTTCGCGTGGTGCGACGCCACGATCACCCGCGCCGCGGTCGACGCGGGCGAGCACGACGCGGTGTGCTTCGGCACCGACTTCGCGTACACCGTGGCGCACGCGCAGGCGTTCAAGGAACACGGCCAGTGGCACGCCATGACCAACGGGATCAAGGCGAGCGGGATCCGGCGCGGCGACATCATCTTTTTCGACTGGGACGGGTCGAGCGAGATCGGCAAGATCGATCACGTCGGGATCGTCACGGGCGTCTCGGCCGACTATCAGTACGTGTTCACGATCGAGGGCAACACCGCGAACGTGTGCGCGAGGCGCGCGAGGATCGTGCACGACATCGCCGGGTTCGGCCGCCCCAAGTACAAGACACCGCCGAAGTCGACCAGCACGAGCGGCAGCTCGGGCTCGAAGCGGCCGGTCGTCTCCCTCTCGAAGCTGATCGCCGCGTTCAAGAAGGACGCGCCGCGCAAGGGCACGCCGGTCTCGTACGAGCCGACGATCTACGTCGAGAACGGGCTCGTCGCCGAGAAGCTGCTCGCGAAGCCGTACGCCGACGGGCACGCCGGAACCGCCACCCGCAGCGCCTACAGCCTGTGGCAGGAACGGTGCGGGTTCCACGGGACGCAGCCGGGCGGCGACGCCGACGGCACGCCCGGCATGACGACGCTCAAGCGGCTCGGCCAGAAGCACGGGTTCGACGTCGTCGCCTGACCGACGCCCGACCGCCGCCGGGCGGCCGGGCTCACCCACCACCGAAAGGGGGCCGGCATGTCGACCGGTCTGTTCGTCTCTGCCATGCGTACGGGCGTCCCGCTCGTGGCGGGGTGGCTACTCACCCTCGCCGTGCGCGCGGGCGTCACCATCGACTCGGCGACCGTCACGGCCGCCGTGACCGTCGGGATCGCGCTCGTGTACTACCTGCTGTTCAGGGTGCTGGAAGTGCTCGGCGAGCACCTGCCCGGAACCTTCCTGCAGTCCCTCGCCGGCGTGTTCCTCGGATGGGCCCGGCCGCCGTCGTACCCCAAGTACGAGGCGCTGCCGCCCGTCGACCCGGCCGCGTACACCGGCCCGTCGACCAGCGGGTGACTCCAGCCTTACGGCCGCGGTCACACCCCCCACTGCACAACCGGAGGCAAGCGCGTGGACGCTGCGACGCTCGGCGCCGTCGGAACCATCGTGGTCGGGCTCGCAGCAGCCGCGGCAGCCGTCGCCGGACAGCGGGGCGCGAACCGTGCGTCGCAGTCCGGCGCGGTACTCGGCGGGTACTCGACGCTCGTCGACAACCTGCAGGAAGAGCGCGACAAGCTCGGGCGGCAGCTCGCCGAGGCCGAGGTGAAGCTCGCCGCGGCGTACGCCGAACTCGCCGCCGAACGGGCCAACAAAGCAGTGCTGCAAGGGCAGATCACGGCGCTCACAGCAGAGTGCGAGCGGCTGCGCGACCGCATCGTCGAGCTAGGAGGACAACCCACGTGAAGCGTCGTCATGCTCAGCCGATCCTCGCGCAGCGGTGGCGGTCGTTCGCGGTCGCCGCCGTGCTGCTCGTACTGTCGGGCGCCGTCGTCCTCGTGTGGCTGCGGATCTCCGCCGAGGCGAGCCGAGCCGACGCCCTCGCGGCCGAGGCGAATTTGCGCGGCGATGCCGTGTCGACGCTCGCAGGTGACGTGCGGGTGCTCCGCTCGCAGATCACGGCCGACGGCAAGACGCCGGCCGCGCCGGATCCGGCACGGGCTGTCGACGATCTGCCCGCGCGGGCGAAGGTGCCTGTGCCGATCCCCGGTCCTGCAGGACCCCGCGGACCGCAGGGCGAGCCCGGCAAGGCGGCACCCACGATCACACCGTCGCCCGGCCCGTCCGGGGCATCCGGTGCGCCCGGCGAGCCCGGCGCGACGGTCACAGGACCGGCCGGACCGCCCGGCCCGACCGGTCCCGCGGGGGCGCCGGGCAAGGACGGCACGGACGGCACGGACGGAAAGAACGGGACGGACGGCAACGACGGGCAGACCTGCCCCGACGGATACACCCTGCAGGTGCCGTCATGGGATCCCGACGCCCTCGTCTGCAGGCATGACGGGGCGCCGCAGCCGAGCGCCCCGTCGCCGAGCCCGACCTCGTCACAGTTGCTTCTCGGGCTGCCCGCCGAGCGTCGCCGCATCGCGTGACAGCATTGCGCCCCTGTCTGGCCTGACGGCCGGGCAGGGGCGCCTTTCTCGTTCCTGCGGGTTCAGCCGAGACGTGCCGCTCCCTCGGGCCACACGACGTCGACGGCGAGACCCTCAGCTCGGGCTTGCTCAACAGTGTCAGCCGTGCCGCCGCCCTTGCCCGAGGGCGGGGTGCCGTCCCACACCGCGACAAGGCGGTCGCCGCGGCGCAGCAGCTCGCTGTTCGCCGCCTCGTACGCCTGCCGGTTGGCGTTCTCGTGGGGCATGACGACGACTTCGGTTGCCGACTCGACGAGGCGATCGAACACTGCGGCATGGTCGGGTCGCACCTTCGCTTGCCGATAGTCCTGCGACGGCAGCACCACAACCAACCGGCCGCCGACGGCGAGCACTTCCTCGGCAAAGATCGAGTCGGCGCCGGCCGCGATGCACGACACCCCGACGAGTTCGCCGTCGGTGTGCGCCGCGAACACCTCACGCAGTGCCTCGCGCACGAGACCGACACTCTCGACGGTCAAGTTCATGTGCCCGGTAACGGCATACGTCGTCGTCACTCCGCATCCCTCTCGTCAGGTCGTCAACAGGCCGCGAATCCTATCCCGCGCGTCCCGCAGGCCGCGGTTCGCGTCCTTGCCCACGGTGTACGGGTACAGCTCGGCGAGCAGATCTCGCACGCGCCTCGACTGCGTCTGTTCAGCTGCGTCGACCGCGGTGTGCGTCTGCTCGATTCCGCCGTTCACGTCACCCATGAGAAACAGGGTCTCGGCAAGTCCGATGTGGTCAAGCGCGTGGCTGCGGCCCGCCTCGGCGCCGCGGTGCTCCAGCGCGAGGCGGATTTCGTGGGCGGCTGCCTCGGCGTGCTTGGCAGGGTCCTGTCGCGCGAGATCGAGCAGCCGGCCGCCGGTCACGCCCGCGAGTTCCGCCTCGTCGAAGTAGGCAATCCAGTACGGGGCGTCGTCGTCGCCCGCCTCGTGCAGTACCTCGGTCGCCTGCATGGTCGCTCGCCGGAACGCGGTCACGCGCCCCATGGCGGCGTACGCCCATGCCTCGCGGGTGTAGAGCATCGCCCGCACCCGCGGCCCGACTCTGCCCCTAGAACCGTCCTGCGCGAGCCTCACGAGATCGGCAGCGTCCTTGGGACGGCCGCGATAGAGCATCTGACGCGCCATGCCCGCCAAGACGTTCGTGCCGAACTCAATGTCGCCGCCGGCGTGCGCGGCTCGCAGCGCCGCTTTGTAGTAGTTCTGGGCCTTGAGCTGCATACCCGAGTCCCAAGACATTGTGGCCGCCATTCCGGCGAGCTGTGCCATGACCCGGAACAAACGCTCCTCGACAATCCGCGACTGATGATCTCTGAGTGCGTCGGATACTTCGGCGAGCTGTCCGATCACGGCTTTCCGGCGCAGCCCTCCCCCGTACTTGTGATCCCATTCGCGGAACTTCCGGGCGGTCGATTCGAGTTCGGCACACTCGCGTCGGCCGAGTCTTCCGTTCGGCAACGCGACCGGCACCGCCTCGGCGGGCTCGTCGAGCAACCATCCTTCGAGCGGTTCGAGCAGTGCCGCGCCGCCCACTGCTGCGGCGGCGATCGCCTTCGACGCCGCGCGACGGTCCATCACTAGGTCACTCCTGGTCATGCGCGCCGCCATGCTCACTGTGATCTCGGGGCGCCATGGCACGTCGTCCGACTCGATGTCGGGCGACTCGTCGACGACAGGCTCGACCGACTCGTCGCCAGTGTCTTGCCATGGGCGAGCCGCGAGACCGAGCAGCGCGCCGGGGATCCGCAAGCCGTCCGCGATCCTGCAAACCACCTCAAAGCTCGTGATCTGTGTGTCGCCGTTGATGACGTTCGAGACCTTGCCCGGCGTCAGCATGCACGCCGCTGCGATCCTGTTCTGCGAGAGTCCGCCGTGCTTTTTGAGCAGCTTAAAGACTGCGGCAAAGTCGTGTTCCGCGAGGGCTCTGCGCACGTCTTCCCTGTCGAGGATTCCGGCGGGCAGTGGTCCGGGGCTTGTGGCGTTCATGGCGGTCAACTTCCACAGCAGGATAAGCACAGGTAGGCGGCATGCCGCGACTCACAACGAGTGTATTACCGCCTCGGTAACCCCCGCCGGTGATCCCGAAGTTGAGTAGTAGGCGACACCCTCGAAGGGTGACCAGAGACGATCAAGAACAAGAGGCGGCTGCGGACGCCGTTGCTCGCGACTGGATCAGGGAATCCGGCGCGAGCGTGTCGCAGACCCTCGCGCGATGGGCCGAGGGAAGGCTCGCCGAGCTGCCCGCAGGCCAGGGATGGGACGTCGTCCGTATGGACCGGCCGCACGGGTGGCGCACCGTGCAAGCCCTACGCAACGCGGGCGCCGAGATCGGGCCCGTGCTGCACAACGCCGACCACGTAGACGTGTTCGTGCCGGCCGGCTCGGTTGAGGATTGGGACCAGGAGGGCGCAAGGGTCGTCGCCGCAGGCGCGATGCTGCACGTACCGCCGCCCGCCGTCGTCGCCCCGCACACGCTGAATGCCCGCTCGTGGATCGTTCCTCCGAGCGCAGCACATACGGACGGTACGGCGCTGTACGAGGCGTTCGCGACCGCCAGCGCGAGCATGGCCATGGACGGTCGCCGATGACCGCCGAGACTACGGTCGCCGAGGTCGTGCCACTCTGTACCCTCGCGACGGTCAACGTGCGCACGTGGATAGACCAGACAGACGCGGGCGAGCCGGTTCCCTGCCTGATGCTCACGTACCCGGCGCCGCAGTTCGACGAGGTCGACCCGGCCGCCGTCGAGGGCACCATGCGGCAAGTGGTGCAGTCGCTCGGCGCCGTACTCGCCGGCGAGTCGGTACCCGACGTTGGCGTGCGGCTGACGATCAGTGGCGGCGTGGCGCTGCTGTGGTTCCTGGAGACCGGCTACGCGCTCAAGGTCCAGCACCCCAGATGGGTGCGCGGACTCAAGGAGTGTGGCGGCGCGCTGCTCGTGGTCGGGCTCGACGAGTTGTCGCAAGTCGCGTCGGTTGCCGAGGTTGACGAGTATCGGGCGAACGCCCGTGCAGGCGGCCGTCTGTATCTCGCCCTCGCTCAACTCGGCCGCCCCCTGGGGGGTGCCTCGTGAAGGCGGCGCCGGCGCGGCCGGACGTCGTTCCGTTCATCGCGGTGTGGAGCGGCGAGCAGAAGCACCGGCGGACGGTCGTGTACTCGGGGCACGGCGGGATCGCGTACGCCGACGAGGCGCCCGAGGACCGTGACCAACACGGCGTGCTGTGGGACGCCCGCGCCGAGGGGCGGGGCACCGGGCGCCCGCAGTACGGCAACGTGCACCCGACCCGGCAGCGGGTCGCGATGCAGTACCTCTTGTGTCAGGTGTGCGGGAAGCCGGCCGACAGGGACGACCGCGGGGTGCTGTGGCTGATCGAGAACAACCGCGGCGACTGGAAGGGGTGGCCCGAGGGGCAGATGACAACGCACCCGCCGGTCTGCCTGCCGTGCGCCGGTCAGGCCGTCGAGATGTGCCCGCACCTGATCGACAGCAGCGTCGCCGTTCGCGTCCGTGACAGCGAGGCGTGCGCGGTGTACGGGCGTATGTGGTCGTCGTCGGCGTTCGGTGCCCCGGTGCGGACCGCGAACGCCGAGGTCGTCTCATACGGCACGACGGCTGCGCGATGGGTGCTTGCCGGGCAGCTCGTGCGATCCCTGCACCGCTGCACGCTCGTCGACCTGCAGCACGAACTCGGGACCCGCCGATAGGGCAGGGGCGCCGAGTCTCCGCACGCTGCTCGCCGTGCTCTTGCCGTTCTTCGGCAACACCCCGGCCGCCGCCCGGCGGCGCAGTCCCGTTCTCGAACCGAGGTATGGATCATGACTGCTCACCCCGTTTCACCGAACACCGTGCTTGCGAACGCGCTCAGCTCGGCCGAGGACATCCTCGCGCCCCGCATACGAACCATGTCCCCGTCGCAGGTGACGTTCGTGGTCGGGACACAGATCAACGGCGTACCGCACCTCGGCACGTCCCTCGTACAGTCCCTCTCGTTCGCCGCCGCCGCTCGGGTCCGGCAACGCTTCGGCATCCCCGTCGACGTTCTGTTCGGTGCCCTCGACAACGCGCCGCACGAGGTCGTCACCGATCCCGCAACGGGGCACCGCTACCAGCGCGCCTACGTGCACGCGCTCGGCGAGACCGCCCTCGCCGACCAGGTCGACGAGTTGTACCGACCGCTGTTCGACGCCCTGTCCGATCGGCTGTCGATTCCGTACTCGATCGAGATGTACTCGCGGCAGCAGCAGACCGAGCAGTACCGGCGCACCTGGTTACGAGCGCACCGCCGCATCGACGCCGCCCGCTGGTGGCTCGACCCGGCGCACGGTGTACCGCACGTGCGAATCCCCTGCCCGACGCCGGGCTGCGGGTGGGCCGAAAAGTACGCCGAGCGGACCCGTATCCTGCTCGACGCCGATCACGCCGAGGTGCACGCGGTCTGCCTGCATCACGGGTCGTACGAGGTCGTCATCGCCCCGGACGGCGGCGGGTACCTCGACCTCGCGACGCTGTACCGGAACCTCGTCAAAGAGGTCGCCGCGGGCACCGACCGCGACCGCTTGAGCGTGATGGTGAAGGGCGGCGACTGGGTGTTCGGTTCGACCCTCGTCGACAACGCCTTGACCGCGATCGGTCTCGTCGGGGCGCAACTGCCGACCCGGCTGTTCTGCCCGCAGGTCGTCACGGACACCGGAGCGAAGCTCTCGAAGAGCCTCATTCGGGATGGCAAGGCGTCGTTGCCTGACGGTTCGGCACCCTGGATGCTCGACACGCGGATGTGGCCCGGCTCGTTGTCCGACTACGCCGATCGGCTGCTCGACATGGCCGACGTGCTGCTCGCCAACCCGCGGCATTTCTTCCGCGCGTACTCGGCCGGCGAACTCGGCCGCTTAATGTCCCAACCGACGAGGAGCGTCACCACCCCATGAGCAACACCCGGACCGCCCGCAGGCACGAGCTGAACCTGTACCGCCGGTACTTCGACCTCGTCGCCGCAGGCAGCAAGACGATCGAGGTACGAGTGCGATACCCGCACCTCGCCGACATGGCCACGGGCGACACGATCCGCTTCCGGATCAAGGGCACCGACGAAACGTGCGACGTGCTCGTGAAGCGGGTCACCGCATACGACGACTTCGAGGCGCTGCTCGACGGCGAGGGGCCGGCGAACGTGAACCCGACTGCGAGCCGCGAGCAGCAGCTCACGAACATCCGCAGCATCTACCCGCCCGAGAAAGAGGCGCTCGGCGCCCTCGCAATCGAGATCGGGCTGATCGGCGCATAGCGCCGCCGACGGACCGGGTGCCCGGCGGTCGACGCTTCCCCCGGCGTCCCGCCGGGCGCCCCTTCGTCAGGCTCGAACACGAATTCGAATACCATCGGGTTTGGCATATGCCCATGTCGGGGCAAGTTACTCGGGAGTTAGTTAGCGCTTGCTATCTGACGACCCCCCACAGCGGGCGCGATAGGCACCTCACGCGCGAGGCCCGTTCCGTCAAGAGCACGGAGTCGCGTCCTGACCGCCCCGGCTGCCCGTACAGTGGCGGCCGGGGCGGGCTCGTTCGAGGGAACGGGATCGCGTCAAAGTTCAAGGATCCGAGGGCAAGCGCCTTTCTTTAGTTTGGTCACGCGTGACCAGCAAAGACGCAGGTGAGCACATCGCTAGACCTCGCACACCTTCTAAGCGCTTGGCCGCAGGTTCGAGTCCTGCCGGGGGCGCTCCGCTCGTGCGGCGCTCACGCCCTCCCCCCGGGAGGGCGTTTCTGCTGCCCGGAAACGACCGGAATTCGCCCCGGGGGCCCGAAATTCCAGCCTTCGCCCCGCCCGCGCACGAGTCCCTCGCCCCTCACTCCCCGCCCCGGCGGTGCGGCCAGCCGGCCAGGCCGCTCCCCTCGGGGGCGCGGCGCGTCGCCTCGGCGACGGAGTCGTGGAAGGCGTAGAAGGAGTACAGGCCGCCGGCCTTGAACACTTTGAGTACGCGGCGGTCGGCGCAGGTGAGGACCAGGGACCCCGCGTGCGACCGGAGGCGCTTGGTGAGCGCGACGATCAGACCCAGACCCATGGAGTCCAGGAAGGTCACCTGGCACAGGTCCAGGACGCAGTGCCGGTGCCCGGCGTCGATGAGGCGGCCGACGGCCGCGCGGATCGCGCCGGAGGAGCAGATGTCGACCTCCCCGGTGACGGTGACGACGGTCCAGCCGTTCACCACGCGCACTTCGAGGGTGTCGTTCTCCGGGATGGGCTGTATGGGCGTCCGCACTCTTCGCTCTCTGCCTCTCTCGCCGTCCGCTATGCGACGCATGGCGGGTGTGCCATGTATGCCGCGTTGCATCCAGTAGACGGCTTTCGCGCACTCGGCCACAAGGGTGCGATTTTCAGATGGTGAGCGAGAGCCCCCGCGTCACCCGGGCCGCCGTCGCGAGCAGCCGCTGGGAGGCTTCCCGCAGCGCGGCCGGGCGGTCACGGTCCGCACGCAGGGAGACACCGAGCGACCCGAGGGTCTCCCCCTGGTAGACGGGCACCGCCACGCAGACGACCCCGAGGGAGTACTCCTCCAGGTCGGTGACGGCCGTGGCGTCGGGGAAGGCGTCGAGCCGCCGCAGCAGCTCCGTGCGGTGGGTGATCGTCCTGGGCGTGAGGTCCGCCAGCAAGTGCCGGGAGAGGTACTCCTGGCGCCCCTCGTCGTCCAGCTCGCGCAGCACGCACTTGCCCAGGGCGGTGGCGTGGCCCGCCTCCTCGAACCCCACCCACAGGTCGGCACGCGGCGCCCGGGGACCGTCCACGATCTCCGCCACGCGGATCTCGCCGTCCTCGTAGAAGGTGAGGTAGGCGGCGGCGGACAGGTCGTCGCGCAGGGAGCCGAGGGCCGGGCGGATCCGGCTGAGTCGGCTCTGCGTCCGGCTGCCGTCGTGCAGGGCGTCCAGCCGATCACCGAGGACGAAGGAGCCGTCGTCCAGTTTGCGCAGGTAGCCGTCGTGCACCAGGGTCCGCAGCAGGTGGTACGTGGTGGCCAGGGCCAGCCCCGTCTCCCGCGCCAGCAGTTTGGCCGGCGCGCCTCCTTCATGAGCCCCGACCGCCTCCATCAGCCGGAACGCCCGCTGCACGGAGGCGATGAGCGTGGGGCCTTCCTGTGCGCCCATACCTCCACCGTGGGGCTGACGGCCATGCACGGCAAGCGCACAGGGCGGGCCCACCCGCCCGGCACACCGCCGGGCCCGGCGACCACGAGGACCCGAGGTCGGAAGTCACCTGCTCAGACGGCCTCCCACAGGGCGGGGACGTTCGGCGGCTCCCAGCCCGGGTAGGCGGTGTGGCCCTGGATGCACCGGTAGCTGACACCGTTGTAGGTCACGACGTCACCGGGCGCGTACGTGACGCCCGGCTGCCAGCTGGTCCGGCCGCCACCGCCGGGCACGGTCAGGGTGTAGGTGGTGGTGTGAGTGGCCTCGCCGGTGCCGGTGATCACCACGGTGTACGTGCCGCCCGCCGTGCCCGCCGCGACCTGGACGGTGGCGGCCGAGGACTGGCCGGAGGTCACCGAGGCCGGGCTGAAGCCCACGCTGACGCCGGACGGGGCGCCCGAGGCCGACAGGCGCACGTTCTGCGCGGCTCCGCTGGTGGTGGCCGTGGAGACGGTCACCGTGGCGGAGGAACCGGGCTGGACCGTACCGGCGGCCGGGTTCGCGGAGATCGAGAAGTCGTCGCCGGGCACGGGGGTGTCACCGACGGCGGTCTTCCAGATCGTGTACGCGACCCCGTCCGCGCTGCGGTTCAGGGCGGTGGCGTCGATGTTGCCGGTGGTGTCGCACGCCGAGTGGTAGCAGGAGTCGTAGGAGCGGCCCGCGGTGCCGCCCCACTTGGCCGCCTCGGAGGCGGACTTCACCGCGTCGGCACCGGTGGCGTAGCCGGAGGTGGGGATGCCGACCTGCTGGAAGGAGTAGTCGTCGGAGCGGCCCTGGCCCTCTACGTTCTCCTGCGGGGCCAGGCCCAGCGAGTCCCAGTACGCCTTCATCGGGGCGGAGGCCGCCGAGTTCAGGTTGTTCACGAAGTAGCCGGCGTTGGTCGAGGCGACCATGTCGAAGTTGTAGTACGCCTTGATCCGGGCGCGGTCGGTCGCGGAGAGCGACCGGGCGTAGAAGTCGGAGCCGTTCAGTCCCTGCTCCTCGTCGGTCCACCAGGCGAACCTGACCCGGTTCTTCATGGCCGGGTCGGCCTGGGCCAGGGTCAGCGCGTTCTCCAGCAGCGTGGCGGAGCCGGAACCGTTGTCGTTGATGCCGGGGCCCGCGGACACGCTGTCGAGGTGGGCGCCGAACATGTAGACGGTGTTCGCGTC
The DNA here is from genome assembly GCF_042268205.1 of Streptomyces sp. NPDC056160. Lineage (NCBI taxonomy): Bacteria > Bacillati > Actinomycetota > Actinomycetes > Kitasatosporales > Streptomycetaceae > Streptomyces > Streptomyces sp. NPDC056160. Next base: position 21,053 of record NZ_JBHJUW010000011.1, on the reverse strand, counting down.
ACCCTTGGGCCACTCGGCGATCAGGTTGTTGCCCGCGCCCGGCGTGCAGCCGGAGGTGCAGCTCTGCTCGGTGACCGTGTAACCGGCGGCCTGGAGCTTGCCCTTGACGTAGGCGAGCGAGGCGCGGTACCCGGCGGTGGTGGAGCGGCGGTTGCCGCCGTTCTGCGTGGCGATGGTGTTCAGCTGGGACAGGTGCGCCCGCACCTTGGCGACGTCGACGTCGGGCGGGGTGCCCGGACCGGTGCCGCCCCCGCCGACCGTGAGCGTGTACCGGGCGGTGTGGGTCTTGCCGCCGCCGCTGCCCGTGACGGTGATCGCGTACGTCCCGGCGGACACGGCGGCCGAGGTGGAGACCGTCATCGTGGAGCTGCTGCCGGAGGTGACCGTAGCCGGGCTGAAGGCGACGCTCACGCCCGCGGGGGCGCCGGAGGCGGTCAGGGAGACCTGCTGGGCGCTGCCGGCGACGGTGGTGGTGCCGACGGTGGCCCGCGCGGAGGCGCCGGCGTCAACGGTGCCCGCGGCCGGGTCGAGCGTCAGCGAGAAGTCGGACTGCTGCCCGGTGCAGGTCGGGTCGCCGGCCTGGGCGGGCACGCTGATCGCGTCCCAGGCCGCCTTGGTGGCGTTGTACAGGCCGCAGCTCGCGTCGAGGTTCTTCGCCGAGGTCAGCGTGGCGGTGCGGTAGCGCTTGTAGGTCATGCCGCTGGTCTTGAGCAGCATGCCGCCGTAGAAGATCTTGCCCGCGCTCTGTATGCCGACGCCGGTGACGGTGGAGTTGTCGCAGGTGGGGCTGGAGGGCTTGCCGCCGCCGGGGCTGGAGCCCTCGGCCAGCAGATAGAACCAGTGGTTGAGCGGCCCGGCCGCGGCGTGCTCCTCGGTGGAGGGGATCGACGCGGAGTAGCAGCGCGGGTCGTTGTTGACCCGGCTCGGGTCGTACATGTTGCGGATCGGGCCGCGGCCCTGGAGGTCGATCATCTCGCCGACGGTGTAGTCGGGGGTGTCGTACGGCGACGGCTCGTTCGCGTACGCCTCGGTCAGGGCGCCCATGATGTCGCCGGTCGCCTCGCCCAGTCCGCTCTCGTGGTTGTCGCCGCCGGGCGTGTTGGTGTCGAGGCCGTGGCCGAACTCGTGGCCGACCACGTCGATCCCGGCGATCCACTCGTTCGCGCTGTTGTGGCCGATGGAGACGGTGGAGCCGTCCCAGTAGGCGTTCAGGTCGTTGAGGCCCACCCGGACCGGCCAGCTGCCGCCGTTGCCGTCGTGGCCGTTGCGGCCCAGCCAGTTCTTGAGCATGTCCGATTCCTTCTGCGCCGCGAACATCGCGTCGACGCAGCCGGTCTCCTTGCTGGTGGGGTTGCCGGTGCCCCAGTTGTCCGTGGACTTGGTGAACACGCCGCCGTTGTAGTCCGAGCACTGCAGGCCGGGGCGGGTGGTGTCGCGCAGCGCGTAGCTGCTGCCCGAACGGGAGGTGTCGATGGTCAGCGGGTTGGGGCCGTTCCACTTGCTGGTGCCGGAACCCGCCCGTACGTCGTCGTAGGAGTCGACGACCTCGCCGGTGCGGGCGTCGACGAAGACGTGCAGCTTGCTGGGCGCACCCGCCCTGGTGCGTCCCGTCAGCACCGTCTCCCAGGCGAGCGTGGCGGTGTCGTTCCTGACCCGGACCACCAGGCGGCCCGGGGCGGCCTTCTCGACCTCGGCGAGCCGGGCGCGGCTGGTCCCGGCCGCCTGCGCCGCGGTGACCGTGGGCTCGGTGGGCACCGCGATCCTGGCGGTGGAGGCGGACTGGACGGCCCGGACCTTGCCGTTGCCGTCGGCCAGGACGACGGCGTCGCCGCCCACGACGGGCAGGCCCTCGTAGGTGCGCCGGTAGGCGACCGAGTACAGCCCCTTGACCCAGGGGGTGACCTGGTGGCGGTCGTACTGCTCGTGCGGGCCCTTGGCCAGGGTGTCGAGGCCGCTGCGCACCGCCTGGTCGGCGGCGGCCACGGCCTTGGCGGCGGGGGTCGGCTCCGGCTTGCCCGCCAGGGGCGCGGAAGCCGGCGCCGCCGCGGCGAGCGAGGCCGGCACCACCACCCCGAGGGTCACGGCCAGGGACACCCCGGCCACTGCCATCTTTCTCAGCATCTCGGCTCCTTGTGAGAGGTGTGCGGCCCTGCTCGGCCGCACGTGAGCTAGATCATGGACACGTCAATTCCATGCCCGTGCGGGCGCCCCGGTGTCTCCGCGTGGCCCGCGGCGGGTATGGCTGACGCTGACATGTCATGGTCTGGACCGGCCGAACCCTCACACCGGGCCGCCCCCGGGTCAACGGTTTCCGGGCCGCGGTCCAGACCTGTCAAAATCCGGCAAGCGCGCCGGCCGGGCGTCCACGCCACCCCGGCCCCGGGGAGCGGGGAACGGGAAGCGGCAGAGGCCGTGCGGTGCCCCCGGCTCCCTTCGCGGGCACGCGCTCGCCGGCTGCGCGACCGTCCGCGCGTCCGACTTCGTATCTGCCTGCGGGTCCGCCTTCGTGCCCACGTACGTGTCCGCGTACGGGTCTGCCTTCGTGTCCGCGTACGGGTCTGCCTTCGTGTCCGCGTACGCGTCTGCCTTCGTGCCCGCCTACGGTTCTGCCTTCGTGTCCGCCTCGGCCTCCAGCAGCCACTCGCGGTACTCCCTGACCTCCCGGACGTCGCCCCAGTCCCCGAGGAGCCGGGCGTGCAGCCCGCGCAGCTCGGCGTTGATCATCAGCTCGCGGGAGCCCACCGCCGCGCCCAGGACCGGCCCCGCCAGGGCCACCGCCGCCCCGGGATCGCCCGCACACGCCCAGGCGTCGGCGAGCCGCAGGGTGAGCAGCAGACGGGTGGAGCGCATCACCGCGGGCAGCCGGGCGCGCGACCGCTCGGTGGCCTCCACGGCGCGCCGGGCCGTGGCCCGGTCCCCGGTCACCGCGGCGAGGTCGCGCAGCGCGCCGCCGATCGCCGACTCCACCCGCATCTCCCCTTCGGCGCCCGCCATCCAGGACGCCTCCAGGAGGTCACGGTGACCGAGGCGGGCGAGCCCGCGGCGGGCCAGGGTGATGTGGCGACGGCACTCGGCGGCGTCGTGCCCGAGGGCGTACCCGCGGGCCTGGTACAGGTGCGAGAGGGTGGCGACCCACCGCCGCCGGCTGTCCACCGCGCCGATGGCCCGGGCGTACGCGAGCGTCGAGCCGGGGTCGTCGTCGAGCCTGACCAACGTGCACATGTCGCTGAGCAGCGTCGCCCGCGCCGGGGCGTCGTGGACGGCGTCCGCCCACCCCAGGCCGTGCCCGAACCACGCCATGCCGATGCTGCTCTGCCCCCGCTGCATCCGCAGGCGTCCGGCGACCTGTGCGTACTGGGCGGCGAGCCGCAACTGCCCGTACGGCAGCCGGCCCGTGGAGTTGACCGCCTCGGCCCAGCCGACCACCGCCCGCAGCAGCCGCTCCACGAGGACCACGCCGCCCGCGGTGGTCCGATGGTGCGCCTCCCGGATCAGGCAGGCCAGCACGGCGGTGAGGGCGTGCAGCAGGTCCGCCTCGGCGACCGGGCCAAGCGCCGCGCCCCCACCCGCACCTCGACCGGCAGTCGCGCCGCCGAGGCGCACGCCGCCCCCGCCCGCACCGCCGCCGCCACCGCCCCGGTCAGGACGCGTACCCGCGCCGGCGCCGGCCCCAGCCCCGCCCCCGGCCCCGGCTCGGGCCCCGGCTGCGGCGCCTCCCGGGCCCACCGCCACCGCCAGACCCGCCAGGCCTGCCCGGCCCGCCATGTCCGTGATGCCCGCAACACCCGCAATGCCCGCGCCGCCTGTCGTGAGGGCGGAGCCGCCCGGCGGCCGGCCGGGCAGCCCCGCCAGAAGGGCCGGTAACTCACCCTGCCCGGGCACCACGCAGCCCGCCGTGCCGTGCAGCGGGCACGCGAGTCCCTCGGCGGGCAGCTCCGGGGGCCACAGCCGTGGGTCCCACGCCTCCCCGCCGTCGGCGGCGTCCATCCCGGGCATGGCGCCGAACAGCTTCCGGTCCAGCGGCGGACGACTGCGCGCGGGCGGCGCCTCGCGCGGCGCGGCGACGATCGCGGCCAGCTCGCCCCCGGTCTCCAGGACGGCGTCGAGCCGGCGCACCAGGCCGGCTGGCGGCTCCCGCAACCCGCTCTCCAGCTTGCTGATGAGGGTGTGGTGGTAGCCCACCCGCAGGCCGAGTTGCAGCTGGGTGAGCCCGGCCTGCCTTCGCCGGGACCGCAACCGCCGCCCGAACTCCCCCCACACCTGAGCTGCTTCGACGGACATGGCCCCTCCCGGACGAGGCTCACGCCTCCAGCCGTGTGACACCCGGACTTCGCCTCCCCGCTACCGCACAGCACAGGGGAGCGGCTGCCGCCCCGTCAATCGGGTTGGCCGAACAGCAGTCGAATTGGTCTCTACCAGAGTCCCGCTACCCCACTACCGTCCTGCCGGACCTTGCTCGGCGCCGCACCGGGTCCGCGCGCCGACCCCTCGGGTCATCATCGTTCAAAAAGGGTGATCTAGGGAGATACGCCGTGACCCGGGCGCAGCGGTCGCGTTGAACGGGAAGTGCGGTCGCGCGACCTGCTGCCGCACTCATCGAGCACGTTAGGAGAACGTGATGTCTCGCATCGCGAAAGCGGCTGCCGTCGCCCTCGGTACGGGTGCCGTGGTGATCAGCGGAGCCGGTCTCGCCATGGCGGACGCCGGCGCCGAGGGGGCGGCTGTCGGCTCGCCCGGCGTCGTGTCCGGCAACACGATCCAGGTCCCGGTCAGCATCCCGGTCAACCTGTGCGGGAACACCATCGACGTGGTCGGCCTCCTCGACCCGGCCTTCGGCGACACCTGCGCCAACGTCGGCCACCACGGCGAGGGTGACGACGAGCCGGGCGGCTACGGCGGCTGACGTCCCGGCTGCCGCAGCGGCCGGCGTCGTCCGCCCAGGGCACGCCGTACGTGCGGGATCCAGATCCACAGGGTCCTGCAGCATTCGGGCCCCCAGGCTCCGCGCAGCATCCACAGGAGAGCCCCGGCACCTCGAGCGCCGGGGCTCTCCCCTGTGCCGGAGCGCGCCCGAGGCCGGGCGCGGTCCGGGGGTCAGGCGTACCGGTAGATGTGGCTCACGTCCTCCAGTGAGTCCGGCGTGACGTCCCAGGGCGGCAGTTTCTCGTGCCGGGCGACGACCCGTCCGTACTGCTCGTCACCTGGCCCCGGAGGGGACGCGGGCAGGTAGCGGGCGCCCCGGTGGCGGCTCTGCCAGCGCGACCACTGAAGGTCGAGGAAGGCGTGGTGGAGCCAGAAGACCGGGTCGTTCACGGAGGCGGCACCGAGCATCGCGCCCCCGATCCAGCGGTGCACCCGGTTGTGGTTGCGCCAGGAAACGCTGCCCCGGCCGGTGCCCCACCCCTCCAGCTTGTTGCGGAACCCCCTGGTGACCGTCGAGTCCCAGGGCGCGGCGTCGTAGACGGGGTCCTTCAGCGCCCACTCCAGCTCGTTCCTGGTGGGCAGTTGGATCGGTTCGCGCGAGCGACCCAGGTCCCGGGTGAGGAACTGCCCGTCGGTCACGCCCTCCTTGAGCGTCCAGCCACCGTGCGCGTACGCGAACGGACCGGTCGTCACCCGGCGGTCGGAACGCCGCCCGTCGCCGCCCATGAGGTCGGCGCTCCAGGGCGCCGAGGTGACCGTGCGCTCGCGCGTCCAGTCCCAGTAGGGCACGGCCACCGAGGAGTCCACCCGGCGCAGCGCCCGTTCCAGCTCCAGCAGGAACTTGCGGTGCCAGGGCAGGAAGGAGGGCGCCATGTGGGCCGGCCGCAGACCGTTCTCGCCGTCCGCGGTGAAGTACGCGACGTGCGTGCGCACGAAGTCGTCGTACTCGCCCCGCCGCTTGATCTCCAGCAGCGCGTCCACGAACCGCCGCTTCTCGGTGCGCGTGAGCCGGGTGACGTTCTTACGCGTGTACGCCGCCACCGTGCGCCCCCCTCGTGAACGAGCCGTCAAAGGGACCCTCGTCCGGGCCGCCGGACGAGCCGTCGGACGAGCCGTCGGACGAGCCCTCGTACGGGCCGCCGACCGGCCCCGGGGCCAGGTCGCGTAGCCGCCGGCCGGGGCCCATCTCGTCGACGGCGCCGCGGGCCGCCTCCAGGGGCGTGCGGTACGAGCCGTAGTGGTCGACCATGCTGAGCCAGGTGCCGTCGGCGCGGCGCATCAGGTGCAGCGGGCGGCCGTCCACCGTGACGTACCACAGGCCGGTTCCGCCGGCGCCGCGCTGCGGGGTCCACACGCCCCGGATGCGACGGCCGCGGTAGGTCTCCTCGAAGGCGGTGCCGACCGGCCCGCTCCACGGACCGCTGTGCGGGTCGGCCGCGGGGTGCGGGGGCCGGGAGGCGCCGACCACCGGGGCCATCGCGACGGCGGCGGCGCAGGCGAGCAGCCGCCGGGTCGTCTCGCGCCGCGTTTCGCCTCCGGCCCCTTCCGTACTTCCCGCTCCTTCGGTACCCCCCGCATCACCGCTGTCCCTGCCGCTGTCACTGCCGTAGCCGAAGCCCATGGCTCACTCCTCGTCCGGTTCGGTTGTCCGCAGCCGTAACCGGCCAAGGCGCGGGACGGTCACCGCGATACCGCCGGATGGTGAACGGTGGCGCCCGGACCGGTGCGCCGTAGCAGCCGGCCGAGGTGCCATGGCAGCCGGCCGAGGTGCCATGACGGCCGGCCGAGGTGCCATGACGGCCGGCCGTGGTGCCGTTACAGGCCGGGGCCCGCCACCATCTCGGCCCCGGGCGCGGTCCGCAGGGCCGGGGCGAGGAGGCCCAGTTGCGGCTGCTTCAGGTCCGGAAGTCCGGCGTGGCCGGCCCTGGGTCCGGTCAGCGGGCCGTCCGCGGTCAGCCCCGGCGAGACGGCCCGCAGGCCGGAGGCGGGCGTGCTGACGCCGACGTGGTCGAAACCGTCGCCGAGGGCGTGCGCCAGCGGGGCCCGGACGTCCAGGCCGGGCAGCCCCCCGTGGACCGGGAGCCGCGGCACGGCTCCTGCCGGCAGGAGCCTGCCCTCGGCGAAGCGGGGCCCCTCCGGGCTGCCGGCCGTGGGCAGCGGAAGCTCTCCGCCCACCCTGGGCAGTTCCATGCCGAGGGCGGTCTCGGCGCCGCCGAGCGGAACGGGGAGGGGAACCGTGCCGACCGCGGCGGCGGGAGTCGCGGCGGCGCCGACGGCCGCGGCCACGCCCGTGACGAGGGCGGCGAGGGTTCCTCGGGTGGTCGACTTCATGGCAGGCACGGTCCCTTTCAGGTGCGGTCGGGTTCGGGGTCGTCCGTACCGGTCAACGATCCGGACTTCGCGACCAGCGCAAGATTCCCCCGAGTGCCGCAGTAGTACGACGGGTATGACGGACGCCCACGACCCGTACGACGGTCGGGGCGTCGGGGCGTCCCGACTCAGCTCTGCAGCGGCAGCCCGCCGAGCAGCGGGGTGGCCGAGTTCAGCGTCTTGGTGGCGCCGTTGACGGAGTGGAGCAGCGAGCCCTTCTTCTGCGTGTCCAGGGCGTCGGACTGGTGCTTGAGCGGCATGACGTCGATGGGGTCCCTGGTCAGCGAGTTCACGGCGCCGTTGAGGCTGGTGGGCGTCAGGTCGGCGGCGTCGTGGGCGAACGCGGGCGCGGCGGCACCGGCGGCGACCAGGGATCCGGCGAGGACGGCGGCAGCCTTGAGCGACTTCATCGTGTTCCTTTCCGCGGCGACGTACGTCACCGGAGGGGGATGGGGTCGCCGTGCCTAACGAGTGCCGGGCGGGCCGGAAACCACGGGGCGGGAGATTGCCGAGTCCTCATACGAGATCTTCCGCATACGAGATCTTCCGCATACGAGATCTTCCGCATACGAGATCTTCCGCATACGAGATCTTCCGCATATGAGGTCTTCCACGTGCGGAACACCCGCCCTTCGCGAGAGGTGCCGGGCGAGAGGCGTGCGGCAGCCGCCGTACCGGCTCCTGCGACCGGTGCGGCGGCTGGGCGGGCACTCGCGTCCGGGTTACGAGCCCGCCGCGGCCGGGACCGTCGCCGCGGGGGCCGCGGCGTCGGGCACGGTGAGGGCCGGCAGGGTCGAGGCCGACGCCGCGGGCGTGGTGCTCGTCGCCGGAGTCGTCGAGGTGTTCGGCAGCGTGGTCAGGCCGCTGCCCGACAGCCCGCTGGTGACGAGCGAGGTCAGGTTCTTCACCAGGCCGCCGACCGCCGGGAGCACCTGGCCGGCGTCCCCCGAGGTGATCGCCTTCAACAGGCCGTCCAGACCCTTCTGTACGGCGGCCAGGGCGTCGGCGGCGGGGTCGGCGGCGCGCCGCGAGGCCACCCGGGTGCCGGCCGCGGGCAGCAGCACGCCCGGGGCGGCGGCCGGAGCGGCCGGGGCGAGGGTGAAGGGGACCGCGGGGGCGCCGGGCCCGGTGCCCGCGGACTTCGTGGCCGAGGCGGCGGCGACCGCCGCGTCCACCTTGGCGAGGGCGTCCTTCGCCGCGTCGCCGAGCTGCTGGACGACGGGGGCGGACAGCGTGCCGCGGTCCGGGCTGAGTACGGCGGTCAGCAGATCGCGGACGGGGGCGAGGGTGCCGCCGAGGCCACCGAGGTTCTGGACCTGGGTGAGCAGTGCGCCGGCGTCCGGGCGGGGGGCGCCGGGCGCCGCGGCGGGGCCGTGCGCGGGGGCCGAGTCGGCCGCCATGACGACCGGGCCGCTGATCCCGACCAGGAAGGCGGTGCAGAGTGCGGTGGACGCGACACGCCGCGCTGACAGACCTCGCATGGGAGTTCCTTTCGATGGGCACCGGATCTGGAGCCCACCGTGAGAGCGCTTGTCGATCTTCGCAACCGATCATTCACCCTCCTGCCCGTGCGCCTTCGGCCGCCCTGCGTCCCACCTGGCGGGACGTGCTCGGGGGCGGCATGGGCCCCGCCGCCCGTTCGAGGGAACGGCGCCGGCCGCCCTCCCCGGAGGGACCCGCGCGACGCGCGGGACACGGGCTCCGGTAAGGGCGGCCGGCGGAAAGGACACCGCGCCGGTGTCAGCCGTTGACGCAGGTGTCGCCGAACGCCGGGTTCAGCAGACCGATGATGTCGATGGTGTCGCCGCAGAGGTTGACCGGCACGTGGAGCGGGACCTGGATGTCGTTGCCCGAGATCACGCCCGGCGAGTGGGCGGCGACACCGTCGGCACCGCTGTCCGCGGCGGCGATGCCGGCACCGCCGGCGACAGCCGCGGCGGCGGCGGTGGTAAGGACCAGGCCCTTGGCGATACGCGACATGGAAAGAAACTCCTTGCAGTTGACGCACAAACACCCGGGCAGGGATGCCCGGCGCTGTGTCAACGCGCGGCAGGGGGCGGGGTTGTGCCACCGAAAGGGTGATCTCCGGATCGGACCTGCTTCACAGTTCCGACACACTTGCCCGATTTCATCGCATTAGTTCCTTTTATCGCTAGAGTTGCGGATCTCTCGGCCCTCCCCTTCGACGGACACCCGAAAGAGGCAACGACGGTCATGCGGCTCCTTCTTCGGCCGCGGGTCCTGCACCTCACCCAGCCCGTGGACGGCGGGGTCGCGCGCGTCGTGACGGACCTGGTGCGGGCACAACTCGCTGACGGCTTCGACGTGACCGTGGCCTGCCCGGACGGCGCGCTCGGCGGGCACCTCCGGGCGCTCGGCGCGGACGTGCGCCCCTGGAACGCGGCGCGTGCGCCTGGGCGTTCACTCCCCCGGGAAGTACGACAGCTCGTACGCCTGATCGACGACGTACGGCCCGATCTGGTGCACGCGCACAGTGCCAAGGCCGGGCTCGCCGGGCGTCTGGCCGTGCGCGGCCGGATCCCGACCGTCTTCCAGCCGCACGCCTGGTCGTTCGAGGCGGTCGACGGGAGCGCCGCGGTGCTCGCGCGGGCCTGGGAACGGTGGGGCGCGCGGTGGGCGGCCCGGGTGGTGTGCGTCAGCGAGGGGGAGCGCGCGACGGGCGTACGCGCGGGTATCACCGCGCGCTGGCGGATCGTGCCGAACGGCGTCGACCCGCACCGCTTCCACCCGGCCGCGGCCGGAACACCCGCGTACGCCACCGCCGAGGCACGCCCTCGGCCCCCCGCCGCCGCGGCGGGCGCACCGCTCGTGGTGTGCGTCGGGCGGCTGTGCCGGCAGAAGGGGCAGGACGTGCTGCTGCGGGCCTGGGGCACGGTGGCGGACCGGGTGCCGGGGGCGCGGCTCGTGCTGGTCGGGGACGGCCCCGACCGGGAACGGTTGCGGCGACTGGCCCCGGGGCCGGTGGAGTTCGCCGGTGCTGTCGCCGACCCCGTGCCCTGGTACCGGGCGGCCGACGTCGTCGTGCTGCCCTCCCGGTGGGAAGGCATGGCCCTGGCTCCGCTGGAGGCGATGGCGTGCGGCCGGCCCGTGGTGGTCACGGACGTCGACGGCGCCCGCGAGAGCCTGCCGCCCGCGCTCGCCGCACGGTGCCTGGTCCCCTCGGAGGACCCGGCGGCGCTGGCCCGCGCGGTCACGGAACTGCTGCTCGACCCACCCCTGCGGGCCTCGCTCGGCCGCCTCGCACGCACTCACGTACTGACCTCGCACAACGCCCGCCGCGGCGCCGAAGCGATCACGGCTCTCTACCGCGACCTGCTCACCGCCCGCCCGACCACGGCACGACCGGTGCCTGTGCCGCGCCCGGCACCGGCGACACGAACGGCGCCCGCCGCACGACCGGCGCCCGCGACACCACCGTCCCGAGAACGACCGGCCCAAGAACGACCGGCCGGAGAACCACCGGCCGGTGATCGGCCGACCGGCACAGGGCCGGCCGGAGAGCGGCCCGGTGGAGAGCGACCGATCGGAGAACCGGGTGGAGAACCACTCGGAGAACCGGCTGGAGAACCACTCGGAGAACCGGCTGGAGAACCGATCGGGGCGCCGCAGACCGGGATCGCACCGGCCGGGATCGCACCGGCCGGGGCCGTACCCGCTGCGGCAGCACCCCTCCCCCGCGCCAAGCGCCTCACCCCCGGCAAGCACCCACGCCCCGCCAAGCACCCCGTACCCGCCGAGCACCCCCGACCCCCAGAGCACCTCACGCCCACCGAGCCCCTTGGAACCGCCGGGCCCCTCGGGTCCACCGAGCACAGGGAGTCCAGCCACTCGTGAGCGCGGAAAGCACCGTTCCCTCGCCCGGGCTGGCCCCCGGGCCGCCGGCCCGCGAGCACGGGCCCACGGCCGTCCAGGTCCTCCGGCCGCGCCGCGGGGCCCCTGGTTTCCGCTTCCCGGTGCGGCGGCAGCGGTCCCCGCTGGGGCCGGCCGCTCCGGTGCCGCTGATCCTCGCGGACGGCGCCGCCGCCCTGCTGGCCGCCCCGGCGTTCGCCGGGGCCGCGCACCGGCCGTTGCTGGTCGCCCTGCTGGCGGCCGCGTCCCTGCTGCTGCGGGCCCAGCACGCCGGGCAGCCCGTGCCGTCGGTCCTGGACGAACTGCCCGCCGTGTGCGGCCGGGTCGCGGTGGCATGGCTGGCGCTGGCGGCACTGGTGGCGGCGTACCGGCCGGAACAGGCGCTGGGCGGCCGCACCCTGCTGGCCGGGTTCGCGCTGCAGGCCGCGGCCAGTTGCGCGTTGCGCGGCGCCGTCCACGCCCGGCGGCGCGCGCTGCTGCTGCGCAGGCCGCGCGCCGCGCTCGTCGTCGGCCCGGCCCGGACGGCGCAGCGGGTGGCCGCGGCCCTGCTGCGGCAGCCGCGGTGCGGGATGCGGCCGGTCGGTGTCGTCGCCGGGCAGCCGGACGGCGGTGCGGGCGGGCTGCCGGTGCTGACCCGCGGCGCGGAGGTCGAGCGTGCGGTCGTGCAGAACGGGGTGCGGGCGGTGCTCGCCGTCCACCCCTCCGTACGGACCGAGCAGGGACCGTTGTTGCGGGCGCTGGCCGATTCGGGGTGCGCGGTGTGGGAGATCGACGCGGAGTCGCCGTCGTACGCGACGAAGCAGCGGCTGGCCGGGTTCTCCTGCCGGCGCCTGCTGATGTCGGGGGCGCGGCGCGGCAGTGCGGGCAAGCGGGTGCTGGACGTCGTGGTCGCCGGTGCCCTGCTGCTGCTGGCCGGGCCGCTGCTGCTGGGGTGCGCCGCGGTGCTGCGGCTGGCCGAGGGGCCGGGGGTGCTGTTCCGGCAGGAGCGCATCGGCCGGGACGGCAGGCCCTTCACGCTGCTGAAGTTCCGCACGCACCGGCCGGCCGACGCCCTTGAGGCGGCGACGCGGTGGAGTGTGGCGGGCGAACGGGAGATGCGGCCCCTGTGCCGGGTGCTGCGGCGCACCTCGCTCGACGAGCTGCCGCAGTTGTGGAACGTGCTGCGCGGTGACATGAGCCTGGTCGGCCCGCGCCCGGAACGCCCCTATTTCGCCGCCCGGTTCAGCCAGGAGCACCCCGGTTACGCGGCGCGCCACCGGATGCGGGCCGGGATCACCGGGCTGGCCCAGGTCCACGGGCTGCGCGGTGACACCTCGATCGAGGACCGGGCCCGCCTCGACAACGCCTACATCGACAACTGGTCGCTGTGGCAGGACGTCTGCATCCTGCTGCGCACCGCGGTCGCGCTGGTGCGGCCGACGGGGAGCTGAGGGACATGACCCACGCCGCGCTGCCCGAGCCGCCGCGCCCCCTCGCCGCGCCCGCCCCGCCGGGGCGCCGGTCCGGCGGGGCGGCCCTGCTGCCGCCCCGGGCGGTTCTGCGCAACCCGGTCCTGCCGGTGGTGGCCGTCCTGGCGGCCCTCGCCCTGCCGTTCGGCCCCGGCGGCGGTGAGGCAGGCGGCGCGGGCCCCGCGGACCTGGTCTCCGGGTTCCTGCTGCTGTCCTGCGTGCTGCGTCTGGTGCGCGCGCGGCGGCGTCCGCTCACGCCGACGGCGGCCGTGGTGCTGGGGCTGCCGGTGGCGGGCTTCGCGCTGGCCGCCCTGGCGGCCTCCTCCCCGGCGACCGCGTTCGCGGGCTTCGGCCGGTACCTGCAGGTCTTCGTCCTGGTTCCGGCGGCCGTGCTGCTGCTGGTCCGGGACCGCGCCGACTTCCGGCTGCTGGCCTGGGCGTTCGTGGGCCTCGGGCTGTGGCAGGGCGCCGTGGGCACGCACCAGTACCTGACCGGGACCGGGGCCTCCTACCAGGGCGCGCAGATCCGGGCCGTGGGCACCTTCGGTCCCGGGGACGTGATGGGGATGGCGACGGCGGTCGCCCTCGGTCTGGTGTGCGCGGTGGGACTCGCCCTGGGGTGCTCGTGCGGGGTGCGGCGGCGGGTGGTGGCCGCCTTGTGCGCGGCGGCGCTGGTGGTGCCGCTGGCGCTGTCCTTCAGCCGGGGCGCGTGGATCGCGACGGCCGTGACCTGCGCGGTGCAACTGCTGCTGGCCGGGGTGCGGCGCGCCCTTGCGGCGGGGGCTGCCGTGGTCGCGGCGGGCGTGGTCCTGGTGGGCGGCCTCGGTGTCGGCACGACGCTGCTGGAGCAGCGGTTCGACAGCATCACACAGGTCACGGGCGCCCCGGACCAGTCGGTCCGCGACCGCTACGCGCTGTGGACGGCCGCCCTCGGCATCTGGCGCGAACATCCGCTGACGGGAGTGGGGTTGAAGAACTTCCCGGAGTACCGCGACGCACACGCCCCGATGGCGCTGTCCTCGGCGAGCGACACCGGGGGCGCGGGCGCCGCGTTCCGCAGGCAGCCGCTGCTGTCCCCGCACGACATGTACCTGCTGGTGCTGAGCGAGCAGGGGCTGTGCGGTCTGGTGGCCGTCGCCGGGAGCTGGCTGGCGCTGCTGGTGTGCGGGGTGCGGGGCCTGCTGCGCGAGCGTCGCCGGCCGCCGTCGCGGGCGGGCGGGCTCGACTGCGCGCTGGTGGCCTGCGGGCTGCTGGTCTGGCAGCTCACGGACTTCGTCTACGGGGACATCGGCGGCCCCTCGACCGTACTGACCGCCGTGTCCTTCGGCCTGGTGGCCTGGTGGGCCGCGCCCCGGCCCGGCGGCCCTGTGACCGACGGCCCCGCGACCGCCGGGCGGCCCGTGAAGGCGGTGCCGCGATGACCGTGACCCCACCACCCCTGCCACGCTCCGACGGCACCGGCGGCGACGGCACAGCGACCCTTCCTGCGGCCCGGGCCGCCACGGGCGCCGGCGGTGGCGTACGGGCTGCGGCCTCCCGCGGGTTCCTCGCCAGGGCCGCCCTGGTCACCGCCGTGCTGTCGGTGGCGGGGTCGCTGCTCGGCCTGGTCCGGGACCAGTCGCTGGCCCGGCTGTTCGGGGCCGGGAGCGACACGGACGCCTTCCTGGTGGCGTGGACCGTGCCGGAGTTCGCCGCCACGCTGCTCATCGAGGACGGGCTGGCCTTCGTGCTGGTCCCGGCGTTCAGCGCGGCGCTGTCCCGGCGGGCGCGGGGCGCGACGGGCGACCCGGTGCGCTCCCTGGTCACCGGCACGCTGCCCCGGCTGGCCCTCGCCTCCGCCGTGGTGTGCGCACTGGTCGCCGGTGCGGCCCCGCAGCTCGTCCAGGTGCTGGCGCCGGGCCTGCCCGACCCGCGCCTGGCCGCCGAATGCACCCGGCTGACGGCCACCTGCGTGCTCACCTTCGGCCTCGCGGGCTACTGCAGCGCCGTACTGCGCGCGCACGGCCGCTACGTGGCGCCCGCGGCGATCTACCTCGCCTACAACGCCGGCATCGTCGCCTCGATGTTCCTGCTGGGCGGTGCCTGGGGGGTGCGGTCGGCGGCGGCGGGCGTCGCGGTGGGCGGCTGCCTCATGGTCGCGGTCCAGGTGCCCGCGCTGTGGAAGCAGCTGCGTACGGGCCTGCGCCCGCCGGCCGTGACCGGGGGCGCGGCGACGGCCCGGCCCATGGACCTCGCGCTCGTCGCCTCGGTGCTGCTGTTCGCCCTGTGCCGTCAGTCGCAGGTCCTCATCGAGCGTTTCCTCGCCTCGCCGCTGCCCGCCGGGGCCATCTCGCACCTGAACTACGCGCAGAAGGTGGCCCAGATCCCGATGTCGCTGTCGCTGATGCTGTGCACCGTCACCTTCCCGGTGGTGGCGCGGGCGCTCGCCGACGGCGACCCGGAGCGGGCCCGCGACCGCGTGGAACGGGACCTGGCGGTGGTCTCCTGCCTGGTGCTGCTGGGCGTGGCCACGGTGATCGCCTGCGCCCCGCAGATCATCAGGCTCCTGTTCGAGCGTGGCGCGTTCACCGCCGCCGACACCGACGCGACGGCCCGCGTGATGCGGGTGTACGCGCTCGGACTGCTCGGCCAGGCCCTGGTGGGCGCCCTGATCCGCTCGTACTTCTCGGGCACGCGGCCCGTCTGGTATCCGCTCGCCGCGATGACCGCGGGCGTCGTGGCGACCTCCTGGATCGGCGCCGCCGCCGTCGGCCCGTGGGGCGTGACGGGGATCGCCGCGGCCAACGCCGCCGGCATCACCGTCACGGCCGCGCTGCTGCTGGCCGGAACGGGCCGGTGCGGGGTGCCGCTGCGGGTGCCGCGGGTGCTGGCCGAGACGAGCAGGCCGCTGCGCGCCGCGGTGGTCGCCACCGCCGCCGGGGTGTTCGCGGCGAGCCTGCCGCGGTCCGCCGCGGCGGGTCTGCTGTCCGGCGTGCTGACCGTCACCACCGTCCACCTCCTCCTCGCCCGCGCTCTCGGCGCCCAGGGCGTCGAACCCGTCCTCGGCTCCGTACGCTCCGTCACACGAAGGCTCCGGCATGGCCTCTCCCGCTGAAACCGTCCCGCCCACCGTCGCCGGCGAACCGCCCGCGCCCTTCCCCTGGGTGGCGATGTACCACTCGGTCGGCGATCGCTCGGACGACCCGTACCGCATCACCGTGACGCCCGAGCGGCTGGCCGGTCAGCTCCGGTGGCTGCGGCGGCGCGGGCTGCGCGGGGTGTCCGTGCGCGAGCTGCTGGCCGCCCGCGCCGAGGGCGGCGGCAAGGGCCTGGTCGGGCTCACCTTCGACGACGGGTACACCGACTTCGTCACCGACGCGCTGCCCCTGCTGCACCGGCACGCCTGCGGCGCCACGCTGTTCGTGCTGCCCGGCCGGCTCGGCGGCGACAACGCCTGGGACCCGCGCGGCCCGCGCAAGCCGCTGCTGACCGCCGACGGCATCCGGTACGCGGCGGCCGAGGGCGTGGAGATCGGCTCGCACGGGCTGACCCACGCCGACCTCACCCGGGCCGACGACCGCGCCCTGGCCGCGGAGGTCGCCACGAGCCGCGCCAGGCTCCAGGAGCTGACCGGCGCCCCCGTGGACGGCTTCTGCTACCCCTACGGCTCCGTGGACGCCCGGGTCGTGGCGGCCGTACGGGAGGCGGGGTACGCCTACGCCTGCGCCGTCGACCCGGGCCCGCTGACCGGCCCGCACGCGCTGCCCCGGCTGCACCTCGGGCAGCGGGACACGGCCTGGCGGCTGCACCTCAAGCACCGGCTGCACGGGCTGCGGCGCCGCCCGGTGGAGGGCGTGTGAGATGCGGGTCCTGCACATCATCACCGGCCTCGGTGTGGGCGGCGCCGAGCAGCAGCTGCGCCTGCTCCTGCGTCACCTGCCCGTCTCCTGCGACGTCGTGACGCTCACCCGTCCCGGCCCGGTCGCCGACGGCCTGACCGCCGACGGCGTGCGCGTCGTGCACCTCGGCATGGGCGGCAACCGCGACCTGGCCGCGCTGCCGCGCCTGGTCCGGGTGATCCGGGCGGGCCGCTACGACCTCGTGCACACCCATCTGTACCGGGCCTGCCTGTACGGCCGGCTCGCCGCGCGCCTCGCGGGCGTCCGCGCGGTCGTCGCCACCGAGCACTCGCTGGGCGAGGGGCAGATGGAGGGCCGCCCGCTCACGGCCGGGGTGCGCGCGCTGTACCTGGCCGGTGAACGGCTCGGCTCCACCACGGTCGCCGTCTCCGCCACGGTGGCCGGCCGGCTCCAGCGCTGGGGCGTGCCCGCGCCGCGCATCGCGGTGGTCCCCAACGGCATCGACCTGGACCGGTTCCGCTTCGACGCCGCCCGGCGCGCACGGACCCGCCGCCGCCTCGGCCTGCCCGAGGACGCGTACGTGATCGGCGGCATCGGACGGCTGACGGCGGGCAAGCGGTTCGACGTCGTCGTCCGGGCGCTGGCCCGCCTGCCCCGCGACCACTGGCTGCTGCTGGTGGGCGGCGGCCCCGAGGAGAGCGTGCTGCGCCGCACCGCCCACGGGGCCTCGGTGGCCGACCGGGTCCTGTTCACCGGCGAACGCCCCTGCGCGCCCGACGGCTCGCCCGGACCCGACCTGCCCTCGCTCACCGCCGCGATGGACGTGCTCGCCTCGCCGTCCCCGCAGGAGGCGTTCGGTCTGGCGGTGGTCGAGGCCCTGGCGGCCGGGCTGCCCGTGCTGTACGCCTCCTGCCCGGCCGTGGAGGACCTGCCCCCGTACGCCGCCGCCGGCGCCCGGCGCGTCCAGGGCGGCCCGGAGGCGTACGCCCGTGCGATCACCGACGTGCGCGCGGGCGGCCCGCACCCGCGCACGCCCTCGGCGGCGGCCCGCCACTACAGCATCGCCCGCACCGCGGCCCGCCTCATGGACGTGTACACCGCCGCGGTCGCCACCGCCGCGCCCACCCCGGCGCACCCGTCCCCCACCGCCTCACCCCAGGGAGCGAGTTCCCCATGACCGACCGCCCGATCCGGCCCCGCCGCTTCCTCCCCGCCCGTCTGCGGCGGCTGCCCGCCTGGTCCCTGGTCGTGGCCGGCACCGCGGCGGGCGGCCTGCTCGGCGGCGCCTACGGCGTACTGCAGACCCCCGTCTACACGGCCACCAGCTACGTCGTCGCCGTCCCCGGCAAGAAGTCCGACCCCGCCGCCGCGCTCGGCTTCGCCCAGGCCTACGGGCGGGTCGCCACCCAGCTCGCGGTCCTCGGCGATGCCCAGCGGCAGGCGCGCGTGCCGGTGCGCACGATGCGCCGCAGCGTGCGCACGGCGACCTCGCCGGACGCGCCGATGGTCGCCGTGTCCGCCACCTCCACCCGGCCGAAGCTGGCCGCCGCCATGGCCGACGCCGTCTCCGACGCGCTGACCCGGCACGCCGAGGCCACCGCGGGCAGCACCCACGTCGCGCTCGTCCGGTTCGCGCGCGCGGTGCGCCCCACCGACCCCTCGTCCGCCTCGCCCACGGTGACCGGCCTGGTCGGCGCGAGCGCCGGCGGCCTGCTCGGCGGCCTGGCCCTGCTCGTACGGCCGCGGCGCGGCGAACCCGGCGAGCCCGCGCCCACCGCCTCGGTCCCCGGCCCGGCCCCGGCCGCCGACGTCCGCGGCCTGCGGTGACCGCCACCCCCCTCGCGCCGCCGGCGCGCACGGCCCGCCCGGCGTACGCGACGGAACTCGTCACCGACGCCCGCACCTTCGCCGCCCTCGCCCCCCAGTGGACGCGGCTGTTCGAGAGGTGCGCGGCGGCGACCCCGTTCCAGAGCCACGCCTGGCTGCACTCCTGGTGGCAGTCGTACGGCACCCCGGGGCGGCTGCGGCTGCTGCTGGTGCGCGCGGACGGTGAACTGGTCGCCGCCGCACCGCTGATGCTGCGCCGCACACCCGTGCCGGCGCTGGTACCGCTCGGTGGGGCGATCTCCGACTACGCAGACGTCCTCGTCGACGACCGGTGCCCCCACCCGGCGGCCACCGCGCTCACCGAGGCGCTGGCGGGGGCCGCCCGCACGGCGCTGATCGACTTCCGCGAGGTACGGCCGGGCAGTGCCGTCGAACAGGTCTACGAGCGTTGGCGCGGGCCCCGGCACCGCGCGCCCGACTCCCTCTGCCTGGAACTGCCGGCCCTCCCCCTGGACGAGCTGGTCTCCCGGCTGCCGGCGCCCCGCGCCCAGCGGGTCCGCGCCAAGCTGCGCAAACTACGGGCGCTCGGCGTGGAGCGGCACGTCGTGCGCCCCGGAGAGGTCGAGACGGCCCTGCGCCGGCTGCTCGAACTGCACCGCCTCCAGTGGCAGGGGCGCAGCGTCACACCCGAGCACCTGCGGCCCCGCTTCCGCGAGCACCTGGTGCGGGCGGCGGGTCCGATGGTGCGCGACGGGGAGGCGGTGGTCACCGAGTTCCGCCTCGACGGCGACGTGGTGGCCGTGGACCTGACCCTGCGCTCCCGGGGGCTGATGGGCGGTTACCTCTACGGCGCCCATCCGCGCCTGCGGGAGCGCAAGGCCGACGTGGCGGTGATGCTGCTGGAGGCATGCGCCGCGCACACCGGCGAGGGAGCACCGGAGACCCTGAGCCTGCTGCGCGGCGACGAGCCCTACAAACACCACTGGCGCCCTCGCCCGGTCGTCAACGAGCGGCTGCTGCTGGCCCGGCGGCGCACCGCCCCGCTGCTGACCGCGGTGGCCGGCGAGGCGGCCCTGCGCCGCCGGGGCAGGGAACTCCTGCGCCGGCACCGTCCGCCGGCCCGGCCTCAGGGCGGGCCGTAGGCCGGCCCGTCACATCCCCGTCGGCCCCGCGCCGCCGTTGGCACCATGGACGCCGCGGACGCCATGGACGCCGTGGACGGCTCAGGCGGGAGACGGCGGGGGCACTGACGCGGGCGCGAGGGCGGTGCCGGGTACGGGCGCGGACACCGGGCCGGGTACGGAGCTGGGCACGGGTGCCGGTGCGGGTGCGGAACCGGGCACGGGTGCCGGTACCGGTACGGGTGGCACGGCAGGAGCCGGTACGGGTGCGGGTGGCACGGCAGGAGCCGGGGGCCGGGCGGGGGCGGGCGGTTCGGTGCGGCCGAAGAGGACCGAGCGGTAGACGCGTGAGGAGGCGGGGTTCGCCCCGCACTGCCAGACACCGTGCGGGCAGTAGTCGGTCAGCGTGTTGTACAGCGCCCGGTGCTGGTCGATCCAGGCGAGCATGCCCCGTACGTACGCGGCGTCGTCGCCGTTGCGGAACAGTCCCCACTCCGGATAGGAGACGGGCTTGCCGTGCGCCCGGGCGAAGTCCACGTGCGCCTGAAGTCCGTAGGGTTCGGTGACCTGCTGATCGAAGGACAGGCCGGTCGGCTGGTCGTAGGAGTCCATGCCGACGATGTCGACCGCGTCGTCTCCCGGGTAGCACTGCGTCCAGGGAACGGCGTCCCGGCCCCGGTTCGGCGCGAAGTCGAACCGGAACCTCTGGCCCGGCACGGCGCGCATGGCGGTCACGATGCGCCGCCAGTAGCTCTTCCACGCCTCGGGGTCGGGCCCGCAGCGGTGGGTGTACGTCGTGCCGTTCATCTCCCAGCCGAGCACGATCACCGTGTCCGGCACCCCCAGCCCCACCAGCCGCCGGGCGAGGGCGCCGAAGTGCTGGTCGAACTCTCCTGCGGCGCCCTGCCGCAGGAGGTACCCGACCTCGCCGTCGGACAGGTGCTCCTCGTTGCGCTCCAGCATGGGGACGTTGAGGACGAGCATCCGGTCGGGCCGCTGCTCCCGCCAGTGCGCCCAGACGTCGAGGAACCCCGGGGCGCCCTCGATGTCCCGCCAGCGGTCGCCGGGCAGATAGGTGTGTCCCACGCGCAGTTCGGCGCCGCCCAGCCAGCTGCTGAGCTGTGCCATCCGGACCACACCCCGCGCGTCCGACTCCAGGAAGGCCCCGAAGGCGGGACTCCGTCCCGCGGCCACCTGGGCCGGAAGGGGAAGCGGAGCGGGAGCGGAGGGAGAGGCCTGGGCCGCGACGGGCGGGACCGCGGGAGTCGCTGGGGCCGGGGACGGACCGGACGGGGGCGCGGGCGGGCTCGCCGGCACCGGGGACGGGCCGGAGGGCGGCGGTACGTCACCCGCCCACGCGGCGGCCCCGCAGGCCAGGGCGGCCGCGGTGACGGCCGCCGCCGCGACGACGGCGAGCCGCCGGATCCGGCGTCGCTGTGCAGCCATGCCCGCTCCTCTCCTCGTGCCACGGCACAGGTGTGACGAGTGATCAGCTCGTCCTGAGAAGTCAGGCACGGATGACGCGGGGCCGCCACCGCCGGTACGGCCTACGGGTGTGCCGCGCGTCCGCCCGGGTGACGGTGCCCGGAAAGACGGCGCCGCCGCGACCGGCCGCCCGGTCGGCGCGGTGGCGGCGGCCGGGCGTCGGCCCCCCC